>NZ_JBTYHB010000023.1:0-135451 GCF_054871485.1 Streptomyces sp. UC4497
GCCCCCCCCCCCCCCCCCCCCCCCCGCCCGCCCCCCCCCCCCCCCCGCCCCCCCCCCCGGCCCCCCCCCCCCCCGCGCCCCACACACACCCGCCGCGGCCTGGGTGTGGGGGTGCGCCCCGCCGCGCGCGGCGGGCGCCCGCCAACCAACCACCCACAGACCCTAGATCCCTGAGAAACCTCTCGGTACGCGGTGAGGGTCCGACCGGCTTCCTGCCGGTCGGACCCTCATTGTTGTCGGCGTGCGGCGGTTCGGTCAGTGATCGGAGTAGCTGAAGTCGCCCATGGTCCACGCGCTGACGTCATCGATCGCCACGCGGTACATCCCGCCCGTTTCCGGGATTCCCACCGTGCCCTGCAGAATCCGCGCCACATGGAAATGCAGATGTGTGGGCGGCTTCCCCTCAGGCGGCGCAGCGGTGAAGACGGCGGAGAAATCGCCCAGGCGGGCCGAGTCCGCCAGGACCTCCGACACCCGCTGCCTCCAGACGGCTTCCGGGGCCAGCCGCCCCGTGATGACGGCTCCACCGGCGACCACGGTGAGAGTCATCTGATTGCTGTTCCCGGACTCCACCAGGGCGGCGACGTCAACGAGCAGTTCGTCAGGCTTCGACATGAGGGAAGATTCTAATCACCGCCGGCCCGGCGCGGCGGAACCGGCTCTGAGCAGGCACCGAGCGGCCGACGCATCAGACCTATCCTGACAAGTGGCACCTGTGCCGCCTCTGCGACCATCCGGGTACAAGCGTCACTGAACCCCCCGAATGCCGCTCAAAATACATCGAAACAGTGCACCTCGGCGTTGACTGTGAGCAGACCCCTGTCCGTTCACAGCCGACCGACCGATGGATACGCCCTTGCCACGCTTCAGTGTGATCGTCCCCGCACATCTGGTTCAGGCGTATCTGCATGCCTGCCTCGACTCCGTGCTCGGCCAGTCCTTCACGGACTACGAGCTGATCGCGGTCGACGACGCCTCGCCGGACGCCTGCGGCGAGATCATCGACGCGTACGCGGCGCGCGACGCGCGCGTGCGGGCCGTGCATCTCCCGGAGAACGCCGGGCTCGGCCCCGCCCGCAACGCCGGCCTGGAACGGGCGAGCGGCGAGTACGTCGTCTTCCTCGACAGCGACGACACCCTCGCACCCGGCTCGCTCGCCGCCATCGACGAGCGGATCAAGGAGACCGGCGACCCGGACATCCTGGTCTACGACTACGCGCGCGCACACTGGGACGGCTCGCTCGCCCGCAACCAGTACGCGCACCTGCTCGAGGAATCCGGCCCGACCCCCTTCACCCTGGCCGAACGCCCGTCGCTGCTCCGCCTGTTGATGGTCGTGTGGAACAAGGCGTACCGCCGCGAGTTCCTCGCCGACACCGGACTGACCTTCCCGCCCGGGTACTACGAGGACACCCCCTGGACGTACCCGGCGCTGATGGCCGCCGAGTCGATGGCCACGCTCGACCGGGTCTGTGTCCACTACCGCCAGCGCCGCCAGGGCAACATCCTCTCCACGGTCAGCCCGAAGCACTTCGACATCTTCGACCAGTACGACCGGGTCTTCGCGTTCCTCGACGCGCATCCCGAACTCCCCGCGCAGTGGCGGCCGTTGATCTTCCGGCGGATGATCGACCACTTCTGCACGATCTTCACCACCCGTGGCCGGCTGCCCCGCGGCAGCCGGGCGGACTTCCTGCGGCGCGCGCGCCGGCACTACGCGCTGTACCGCACGCCGAACGCGCCGGGCACCCGCGTGAAGCCCCCCACCCGGATGCGGCACGGCCTGGTCCGGCTCGGCGCGCACCGCTCCTATCGCACCGTCATGGGGACCCGTAACGTACGCGCCCACACGCTGCGCCACCTCAGACGCGCGGCCCACGCGGCCCGCGGCGCCGCCCTGCAGACCCACTACCGCGTCCAGTGCCTGCTGCCGGTCAAGGACGATCTCGCGGTCTTCTCCGCCTACTGGAACCGCGGCTACTCCTGCAGCCCCGCGGCGATCGAGTCCATGGTGCGCGACCTGGTCCCCTCGATGCGTACGGCCTGGATCGCACGCCCCGACCACCTCCACACCGTGCCGACCGGAACCCGCCGCCTGACCCCCGGCACGTTCTCGTACTGGACGGCTCTCGCCCGCGCGAAGTACCTGGTCAACAACGTGAACTTCGACCGGAGGCTGCGCAAGCGCCCCGGACAGGTTCTGTTGCAGACCCACCACGGCACACCCCTGAAAAAGATGGGCCTCGACCTCCAGGAGCACCCGGCGGCGGGCGGCGGCATGGACTTCGCGACCCTCCTGAAGAACGCCGACAAATGGGACTACAGCCTCTCGGCGAACCGGCATTCCACGCTCACCTGGGAACGCGTCTACCCGGCCGGTTACACCACCCTGGAGTACGGCAACCCGCGCAACGACATCTTCGCGAGGGCGAGCGAGGCCGACCGCGACCGCACCCGCGAGCTCCTCGGCATCCCCCGGGACGCGACCGTCTTCCTGTACGCGCCCACCCACCGCGACTACCAGCGCACCCAGACGCCCCGCCTGGACCTCGCCCGTCTGGCGCGCAATCTGGGACCTTCGCACGTCGTCCTGACCCGCGCCCACTATCTGGCGGTCACGGACGACAGCGCCACGGAATCCCACCCGCGCGTGCTCGATGTGTCGGACCACCACTCGGTCGAAGAGCTCTGCCTGGCCTCCGACGCGCTGGTCACCGACTACTCGTCCCTGATGTTCGACTACGCGGCCCTGGACCGACCGATCGTCCTGCTCACCGACGACCACACGGCCTACGAGGCGGCCCGCGGCACCTACTTCGACATCCGCGCCTTCCCGCCCGGCCCGTTCGCCCGGACCCAGGACGAGCTGATCGACATCCTCGTCACCGGCCACTGGAACGGCTCCCGCTCCACGCAGCTCCGCACCGCCTTCCGCGCGCGCTTCTGCCCGTACGACGACGGGCACGCCACGGAGCGGGTGGTGCGCAGGGTGTTCCTGGGAGAGCCGACGCGGCCGCCGGAGCCGTTGGAACCCCCGGTGCCGCCGGCGCCGGACCCCGTACAGCGCGACCAGCAGCACGACACCCCTGCCGACGTGCGCCCCGACCGCTCCCTGTCCTTGGAGCCCTGATGCCCGCGCACACAGCCACGCCGTCGAGCACTCCTCCACCCGCTCAGTCACCCGCTCAGCGATGCCACCGACGTCCACTCGGGAAGTACACGTGAAGCTCTTCAAAGCCCTCACAAAGCTGCAGGCAGCAAAGCCACAGGCAGCCGTCAAGCCGGCGGAGCCCGCCATCAGCGCCGCCGACACCGAACAGGTCCTGCGTGCGCTCCAGCAGCAGACCAAGACGCTGACCGCCGCGCTCACCGGCATCCGCAAGCAGCTCGAGCACCAGCCCTACGTGGTCGCCGAGTTGATGCGCCGCTACAACCACCTCATCGACGGCGACATGCCGATGCCGGTGCTCGGCGCCAACTGGGCCGCGATCGCCCCGACGATCCTGTTCATCGTCGACGAGGTGATGGGCCGCTCCGCCCGGCGCACCATGCTGGAGTGCGGCTCCGGCGCGTCGACCCTGTGGACGGCGGCGGCGCTGCGCAAGTGCGGCGAGGGGCACGTGACCTCCGTCGAGCACGACCGGGAGTTCGCCGAGGTGACCCGGCAGCGGCTCGTCGACCACGGCCTGGAGTCGTGGGCGACGGTCGTCGACGCTCCCCTGGTCGACACCGAGGTCCCCGGCCTCGGCACCCAGCCGTGGTACGACCTGTCGGGACTCGGTGACCTCGCCGACGTCGACCTGCTCTTCATCGACGGACCGCCGCGCCCGACGGCGCCGCTCGCCCGCTACCCCGCGATGCCGCAGCTGCTGCCGCGCATGGCCAAGGGCGCCCTCGTCGTCCTCGACGACACCAACCGCAAGGTCGAGCGCGACATCACCAAGATGTGGGCGTCCGACGGCGCCTTCGACCGACGCGTCACCTTCGTCAAGGACGTGGCCCGCTCCACCGTCCTCCAACTCGACTGACCGGGGACAGCAATGCGTATCTCGGTGATCGGCTGTGGCCACCTCGGAGCCCCTCACGCCGCCGCCATGGCGGAGCTCGGGCACGACGTGATCGGCGTCGAACTCAACCCGGCCACGCGCCGGATCCTCCAGAGCGGGCGCGGCCCCTTCTTCGAGAAGGGGCTCGACGACCTGCTCGAGAAGTACGTCCCCACCGGCCGCCTCCGGTTCACCGGCGATCTGACCGAGGCCGCCGAATTCGCCGACCTCCACTTCATCGCGGTCGGTACCCCGCTGCGCGAGGACGGCCGAGGCTACGACATGGAGCAGGTGTTCGGCGCGGTGGAAGCGCTGGCCCCGCTGCTCACCCGCCCCTGCACCATCGTCGGCAAGTCCACCGTGACGGTCGGCACCGTGGCGCGGATCCAGGAGATCATCGCGGACCGCGCCGTGGACGGCGTCGACCTGGTGTGGAACCCGGAGTTCCTGCGTGAGGGGCACGCGGTCGAGGACACCCTCTACCCCGACCGCATCGTCGCCGGGGTGTCAAGTCCCGAGGCCCAGAAGGCGATCGAGGCGGTGTACGCGCCGATCCTGGCCCGCGGGGACATGGAGCTGATCGTGACCGAACCGGCGACGGCCGAGATCATCAAGTCGGCGGCCAACTCCTTCCTGGCCACGAAGATCTCCTTCATCAACGCGATGGCCGAGGTGTGCGAGCTCGCCGGAGCGGACGTGAAGACCGTCGCCCACGCCATCGGCATCGACCACCGGATCGGGCCCGCCGGAATGCGGCCCGGAATCGGTTACGGCGGCGGCTGTCTGCCCAAGGACCTGCGGGCCTTCACCCACCGCATCGACGAGATCGGCGCCACGAACGCGGTCGCGCTGCTCCAGGCCGTCGAGGGCGTCAACCGCGGTCGGGTGGACGCCGCGGTCGACCTCGTGGAGGAGGCCGCCGGTGGCGGTCTGGCCGGTGTGCGCATCGCGTTCCTCGGCGCCGCGTTCAAGGCGGGAACCAGCGACGTCCGCAACTCCCCCGCCCTCGAACTGGCCCGCCGCCTGGCCCGGGCCGGCGCCCACCCGGTCATCCACGACCCGGAGGCCCTGGAGACGGCCCGGCGACTGCACCCCGAACACACCTACGCCGACACCCTCGCCGAAGCCCTGGACGGCGCCCAGGTCACCGTCCTGGCAACCGAGTGGCCCCAGTTCGCCGAGGACCCCGAACTCCCGCCCTCGGCCGCCCGCACGGTGGCCACCCGCCGCCTGGTCGACGTCCGCACCTGCGTCGACCCGCTCGACTGGCTCACGGCGGGCTGGACGGTATGGCAGCTCGGGCGTCCGGTGCGGCGGCCCCGGTCGTGAGCCATCACCGCGGGTTCGCAAGGTGATCGGTCCGGTGTCACGACGAACGCTGCGTCGTGACACCGGGCCGGCACCGCCGGGTCACTTCCCGAAGACGATGTCCAGGACGTGCGACATCCGGACGTCGTAGGTGTGCCCCGGCTTGGCCACGCCTTCGGCACGGTCGTACTTCCAGCCGTTGTTCACGCCCTGGTAGTGGCGATGGTGGATCTGGTCGTTGCGCTCGATGCCCGCGCCGACGACGCTGTGCACGCGCCATTGCGTGGTCTGGTGGTCCACCATGTGCGGCAGGACCGTCCACTTGACGGTCGTCGCGCCACGCGCCCGATGCCGGTAGTCGACGAAGCGCCGCTGCCGAAGCGGGTTCATGGGCTCCGGTGTCGCCTTGGCGATCCAGTACCCCTCGTAGGTCACGGCACCGACCTCCGACTCCGCCACGTGGTCGAAGACCGGTCGCGCGTCGTTGGTGAGAACCAGCTCGTCGATGTCGGCATTGATGACACCCGCCGCCCTGGTCAGGTAGCGGAACCTGCCGTGCTCCAGCAGGGAGTACTGGCAGTAGTCCGAATCCCAGACCTTGTTGGGGCCGGCGTTCGGGCCCCAGGGGAATTTCCAGTCCACGACGACCGCGGTCGTGATTCCGTCGACCGACGCGATGACGTCGGCGACGTCGCGGGGCGAGTACTTGGTGGAATTGTTGTCGTAGAAGACGACTCCGGTCACGCCATGCACGATGTGGTAGTACTGCAGGAAATCCCTGATCCAGACGAGATCGTTGTCCTTGGATTTCGTGATGATCGTCCGCTGTCCGGCGAACAGGTCGGACTCGTCGGGCGCGATCACCGTACTGAACTTCGTGCCTCCCACGCCGAGCGTCAGGTGCCGGCCAGGTGGGGCGTCGACGATCCGCGATCGCTGGGTGCGGCCCCAGTCGCTCAGGGAAAGCTTTCCGGCGACGTCACTGCCGTCCACGTGCCAGTCGGCGTTCTCGAGTTCGGCCCGCAGATTGTGCATCGGCGGCCCCGAGAGCCATACGTCGTCCCCCTGCCGGAACGCGTCGTAGAACAAGGTCCGACTGTCGAACTTCTCCAGGTAGTCGGGTTGCCGGTCCTCGGGTTTGCGGGGTGGCTCACGGCGGAGCGGGCCGCCGGCCGGCAACGTCATGCCGGTCGGCTGTACGACCTTGACGGTCTTTCCCTCCGGTCTTCCGGTCGAACGCCGCAGGTCCCATTCCTGGCGGGCCCTGCGGATCGGCTGGAGGAACTCCTCAAGAGTGAACGGCCCCGGCCCTCGGGTCGACCGGCCGCTCTCCGACTCGAGTTGGGCGATCCGGTGCTTCAGCCCCGCGATCTCCGATCGCAAGGTGTCGGCAGGATCTGCCGCGCGAAACACCTCGGCCTGTTCGACGGCCCCATTCACCATTTCTCACTCCCGTTCACGAATCGGATACGCGCTTTGACCGAAGGCCGGACATCAGTCGCCGATCCGGTCAGACCTCCTGCGCCTGTTCCAACATCCGGTCGACGACCCGGGCCGCGGCCCTGCCGTCGTCGAGGTCACAGAACTGGCGCTGGAAGCGGGCGAAGCGGTCCTGGTGCGCGATGTGGACCTTCTCGATGTCACGGATCGCCTCGATCAGTTCCTGCGAGGTCCGCAGCAGGGGCCCCGGGGAGTCGGCCTCGAAGTCGAAGTAGAAGCCGCGCAGGGTGTCCCGGTAGTGATCCAGGTCGTACGTGAAGAACAGCATCGGCCGCTCGAGGTGCGCGTAGTCGAACATCACCGAGGAGTAGTCGGTGACCAGGAGGTCGGCGGCCAGGTAGAGGTCGGCGATGTCCGGGTACTCCGAGACGTCCCACACGAAGCCGTCGCCGGCGCCCGGGACGACGTCGACGATGTTGGAGTGGCGGCGGATCAGCAGGACGTGGTCCTCGCCGAGCTGTTCGCGGGCCTCGGCCAGATCGATATGGAGGTCGAACCTGAACTGGCCGGCGCTGTGCGCCCTGTCGTCGCGCCACGTCGGGGCGTAGAGGACGACCTTCTTGCCCTCGGGCAGGGCGAGTTCGCGGCGTACCCGCGCGGCGGCCTCCTCCCGGTCGGGGGCGTAGAGGCGGTCGTTGCGGGGGTATCCGGCTTCAAGGATCTCGCCCCGGTAGGAGAAGGCGCGGCTCAGGATCGGGGTGGAGAAGCGGTTGGAGGAGATCAGCATGCTCCAGTTTTCGACCTCGCGCGCGAGCCGGTTGTGGTACTCGCGGTCGAACCGTGGGGCCTCGATGTCGTAGCCGATCTTCTTCAGCATGGTGCCGTGCCAGGTCTGGACGATGACCTGTCCTGGCCTGCGTTCGATCCAGTCGGGCAAGTGGCCGTTGGTGACGATGTAGCGGCTGGTCGCCAGGGCCTCGAACCACTCGCGGCCCCACATACGGACCTTCTCCAGACCGTCGGGGACCTCGACCTGACCGTCGCGGACGACCCACAGGTGCCGCATGCCCGAACCGCGCCGGACCAGTTCCTCGCAAATGGCGCGCGGGCTGTCGGAGAACTGCTTGCCGTTGTAACTGAAGTAGAGGACCTGGTCGCGCAGGGGCTCGGTCACGCGCTGCGCCGAGTAGACCTCTTGGCGCAGCTGGTTCTGCCGATAGGGCCCGCGCTCGTCGTCGCCCAGTTCGGAGCGGCAGTTGAGCTGCGGGAAGTCCTCCCACCGGTTCTCCAGCCAGTAGCGGCGGCCCTTCAGTTCGCTGTGCAGGGGGAACTGCGGCAGGGCGAGGCGGTCGATGACGAAGGGCGTGCGCGGCTCGTCGGCCTCGCCCACGAGGAAGAGGTTCCAGCGGCCGGCCTTCAGCGGCAGGCCACCCCTGGCCCCGCCCATGACGGACGGGTCGAAGGAGGCGGTGAAGGTGCCGTCGGGGCGCCAGTCGATGCGGCCCGGACGCTCGTCGGCACGGCTGCGGGCGCGCAGCACCAGCTCCCTGCCGATGTCCCGCCGGCTCGCCCGACCGGAGAAGACGATCTCTCCGTCGAGTTCGGCGACACGGTCGATGATCGCGCGACGGTCCCGGCTGGTGATCTTCAGATAGCCGTTGGCCCCGGCGGTGACGGCGATCTCGGCGCCCTCGCCGGCCGCGCCGAACTCTTCGGACAGGTCGGTGGTCAGGTCCGCGAGGCCTTCGCGGATCACAGTGGAGAAGTGGCGCTCCGCCCCGTGTTCGTTCGTGGCGACCCACTCGGTGCTCCAACGACGCTTGCCGGGGCGGGAGTTACCACCGTCCGGGTCGACGAACAGCGCGACCTCCGCCAGCGGGACGGTGACGGCGAGCGTCCCGCCCCGGCCGCGGCCGGTCACCTCGACCGGATAGTCCACCCGGTCTCCGGTCGCGCGGTTTCGCAGCCGCAGCGACATCCGCTCGTCCGGGCGCAGCTCGGTGCGGAGTTCGCCCTCCACGCGCAGGACGTCGCCGTCGAACCGGCGGTCCGTGATCAGTGCACGGACCCGCTCGACGCGGACCTTCAGGGCGCCCCGCACACTGTGGGGCACGATCCGGTGGTCGGCGTCCACCCAGTGCACGGGCGGATAGTTGGTGGCGGCCGCGCCCCGCGTCCATACCGCGCCGCGCCGCATCAGGCCGGCCGCGTACACATGGATGCCGACGTGCCAGAGGCCCTCCTGCCAGACGCCGCGCTTACGGAACCGCTCGGGGTCGATCTCGACACGCCAGCCGGCCCACTCGTAGTTGTGGGACCTCTGGCCGGAGTCGGTCGTGGCCAAGGGGTGATGGACGTTCCGCGCGGGCAGCAGGCTGCGCAGCCTGCTGCCGTCGCGCTTGAGCTGGATCGCCTTGACGCTGCTGCCGCGGGTGGGCATGTCGATGCGGCTGATCCAGGCGTCGCCCTCCAGGACGAGCTTCCCGCCCCGCCATTCGGCGGCGCGCAGCGGGGAGCGCAGCGACAGCTCCTTGTCGATGCGCAGGGCCGGTCTGGGCAGGGCGAAGGCGTGGTCGGTGAGGGGGGTGAACTCGGCGTACTTGCGCAGGCGTCCGGTGATGGGCACCGGGTCCCAGCGTCGTCGCGAAGCGAGCAGGTCGAGGAGTTCGTCCATGGCGTGCTTGCGCACCAGGATCCACTGGACCCGCAGTTCGGCGGGCAGGGCGAGGACCAGCTTCGGATCGACCTGGTCGAGGAACCGGTTGGCCTCCTGCAGGAAGGCCTGGCGGTACGCGTCGTCGCCGTCCGGCAGGACGCGCAGGAAGATGCGGAGGTCGTCGCGCAGGACCCGGTCGTCGTACTCGCGCTTGAACTGCCCGGCCCGGGGGTCGGGCAGCGTCGCGAGGAAGGAGCTGACGGTGAGGACGCCGGCGACCCGGTCGCGGACGCCTTGCGGTTCGGTGCGGCGCTGGGTGATCGAGAGCGCGGCACCGCTCTCGCGCAGCCGCCAGTAGTAGACGGGATCGCCGACGATGTCGACGGCCTCGGCCCGGTAGTAGGCGGGCAGCACGACCGGGGTGTCCTCGTACAGCACTCCCTCCGGAAAGGAGAAGCCGTGCTTGTCCCAGAAGGTGCGTCTGTAGACCTTGTTGCAGGCGATCCGGTCGCCGATCAGCCGCGGGTCGTCGCTGATGTGGACGCGGCGGCGGATGTCGCCGGACAGCATCTGCATCTGCGCCGACTGCCAGATCTTCTCCCCCCGCAGATGGTGCACGTTCCCGGTGGCGAAGTCGGAGCCGGACTCGTCCAGGCTCCCGACCATCGTCCGGTACGCGTCGGGCGGTACGACGTCGTCGCTGTCGACGAAGGCGACGTACTCGCTCGACGGGGAGACGTTGGCGAGACCGGTGTTGCGGGCCGCCCCCAGCCCCGCGTTCTCCTTGCGCACCAGCCGGAACCGCCCGTCGCGGGCCGCGTATGCGGCGGCGATGGCGGCCGAGCCGTCCGGTGAGCCGTCGTCGACCATGACGACTTCGAGGTCCTTCATGCTCTGCCCGGCGAGCGAGTCCAGGCAGGCGGGCAGGTACTGCTCCACGTCGTAGATGGGGACGATGACACTGAGGCGGGTGCTCATCGGGCTCGTTCTTCCTTCGCTGCCGGAGTGCGTGGGATCTCGGTGCCCACACCTGCGGGCCGGGTGGGAGCGGGGGCGACGGGGCGCAGTTCGAGCGGCGTCACCGGCACGGGGGCGTTGTCGTCGAGGAACACCCGGCGCACGACGCGTTCAGCGGCGCGGCCGTCGTCGAACTGGCAGAAGCGGCGGCGGAATCCGGCCCGCAGGGCGGTGGCCTCGGGGCTGTTCCAGACCCCTTCGGTGAGCAGCGCCTCCAGGTCGTCCTGGGTGCGGGCGACGGCACCCGGCGGCTCGTTCAGCAGGTCGAAGTAGGTGCCGCGGACGGCGGAGTAGATCTCCCAGTCGTCCGCGTAGATCACGATCGGCCGGTCGAGGACCGCGTAGTCGAACATCGCGGAGGAGTAGTCGGTGATGAGTCCGTCGGCGGCCAGGTAGAGGGTCTCGACCCTGGGGTGCCCGCTGACGTCCTTGATCCGGCCGCCGCGCCCCAACTGGCCTTGCTCCGGAGCGGAGTTGTAGAAGTAGTGGCCGCGCACGAGCAGGACGGTGTCGGGGCCGAGGGTCTCGGCGAGCCGGGCGAGGTCGAGGCGGGGCGCGAAGGTGCCCTCGTACTCGCGGTGCGTCGGCATGTAGAGCAACGCGGTCACCCCGTCGGCGAGACCCAACTCCCGCCGAGCCCAGTCCACTTCGGTGGCGCCCGCGCGGGCCAGCACGTCGTTGCGCGGGTAGCCGGTCTCCAACGTGGTGTGGGCCGAGGGGTAGACCCGCTCCCAGACGGCCGTGGAGTGGGTGTTGGAGGAGAGGCCGTAGTCCCAGCGGTCGCAGCGCCTGAGCATCCGGTCGAAGTCCATGTCGGTGGAGGCCGGGTAGCGCCGCTGGTCCGTGCCCATCGTCTTCAGCGGGGTGCCGTGGTGCGTCTGGACGTGGATCTGGCCGGGCCGTTTGACCACGGGGTCGGCGAAGTTGACGTCGTTGACGAAGTACCTGGCACGGGCCATGAGCGACCAGTACGCGCGCGAGCCGACCAGTACGTGGTCGGTGCCGTCCGGGACCCGGTCCACGCAGTCCGGCCGGATGAGCCAGACGGGGCGGATGTGCGGGGCGAGCTCGGCGAGCCGGTCGGCGATCGCGGCCGGATTCCCGGTGACGCCGCGGCTCCAGTACGAGGAGAAGGCGGCAAGGTCGTGCTCGACGGGACGGCGCAGTTCGGCCCAGTAGTGGGCGGCCATCGCGGCCCGCTTGGCGCCGCGGACCGCGTCCGCGGCCCGGCGCCGCGCGGCCCGGGTGCCGCGCACCGTCTCGTGCAGGCCGCGCATGGCGAGGTGGGCGTCCTGTTCGAGGAGCGCGTAGCGCTGGCCGCGTCGGCCGCCGGGCCGCCGGTAGCCCTCGGGCCGGCGCAGCCGGTAGTGGCGGGCCGCCTCGTGGAAGAACTCGGCCCTGTCCTGCTCGGGCAGCCGGCCGGGCTTCGTGTAGATGGTGAGGTAGTGGTCGACCATCTTCTCGAACAGCCGCTCCCGCCAGGGCTCGAGCTCCGGGTGGGCGTCGAGGTGCGCGAAGACCAGGTCGTACTGGCCGAAGGCGTCGAAGTGCTTGCGGCTGGTGACGCTCAGGATGTTGCCGCCCTGACGGCGCTGGCGGTACTCGACGCACACCCGGTCGAGGACGGCGATCCGCTCGGCCGTGATCAGCGCGGTGAACGTCCACGGGACGTCCTCGTAGTACCCGGCGGAGAAGGTGAAGCCGTGCCGGGCGAGGAATGCACGCCGGTAGGCCTTGTTCCAGACGACCTGCAATAACCCGAGCAGGCTGGGGCGGTCCACCAGCGGGAAGACGTCGGGGCCCTTCTCGGCGAGGAGATGGGCGACGCCGTTGGGCCGTCGGCTGTCGTCCCAGTAGGTGCGCGTGTAGTCGAAGACGAGGAGGTCGGGGTCGGCGGTGGCGTCGAGTCGGGCGGCCATCGCGGAAAGGGCGCCGGGCGCGAGGGTGTCGTCGCCGTCGAGAAAGACGACGTAATCGCCGGTGGCCCGTTCGAGACCGGCATTGCGGGCCCGGCCGAGGCCCACGTTCTGTTCGAGGTGTACGGCACGCACGCGCTGGTCGGCCGACGCGAATTCGTCGAGCAGGGCGCCACAGCCGTCGGGTGAGCAGTCGTCGACGGCGATCAGCTCGAAGTCGCCGTACTCCTGCGCCAACACCGAGTCCAGGCACTCACGCAGATATCCCTGCACGCGATGGACCGGGACCACAATGCTGAAACGCGGCATGGGCAACGACTCCTGCCTGTCTGCTGCCGGGCGGCTGAATGGCACCTTCAGTAACAAGCGGACACACAGGTCAATATAAGTTTTTGTCATTCGTTACACATATTGAGGCGCCCATTAGGGGTCATTCCCCTAATGGGCGCCTGCTGGGTCGCGAACCGCCTCAGCGCGTCAGTGGCTCAGCTCCACGTCCGCGTCGTTCCTGCCGCTGCCGTTGATGCTCAGCGGGACGGCCTGCGGGGCGTAGCCACTGGCCACGACCGTGTACTGGCCGGCGTCCAGGTCGTCGAAGGCGTAGGCGCCGTCGATTCCCGTGACGGCCGTGCCGACCGTGTTGCCCGCGGCGTCCAGCAGGGTGACGCGGGCGTCGTTCAGCGGGTCGCCGGTGGCGCCGCGGACCACGCCGTGGACGCGGGCGCCGGGGACCAGACGGACCTCGCAGCGGTTGGGGCCGCCGGAAGCGACCTCGACCGGGAGGGCCGTGGGCCGGTGGCCCTCGGCGCTGACGGCGAGGGTGTAGCTGCCGGGGGCCAGGTCGCCGAAGGCGAAGTTGCCCGTGGCGTCGGCGGCGCCGGAGGCGATCACCTCACCGCGTACGTCGGTGGCGATCACCAGCGCGCCGGGCACCGGGAGTTCGCCCGCCGCCGCGACGACGGTGCCGGTCAGGCCCGCCGCGCCGGCCAGCATCAGGTCGAAGTCGAGGAAGCCCTCGCCGACCGTCAGCGTCGTGGCCTGCGGCTGCCGGGAGCCCGCGGAACCGATCAGGACGTACGTGCCACCGGCCGGAGCCGCGAGCAGGTATGCGCCGTCGGGATCGGTGGTCGTACGGCCCAGTTGACCGCCCCTGAGGTCGATCAGCGTGACGACCGCGCCCACGAGCGGCGAGCCGTCGCGCTCGCGGGCGTGGCCCTTGATGCCCGCGGTCGCGTCGACCGGCTCGGCCTGCGCGGGTACGGGTGCCGTCTGCGCGGCCGCGGCGGCCGGGGCGGGGACCGGAGACTCTGCGGCCTCCGCGGAGGCCTCGCCCTTCTCCGCCGCTTCGCGCGCCTGGAGACCCGACATCTTGCGCAGCGGGACCTCCTTGGTCCACAGGACCATCAGGAACGCGAGGACGATGACGCCCGCCGCGATCAGGAACACCACGTGCATGGCGTCCGCGAAGCCCTGCTTGAACGGCTCCGCGAGACGCGGGTCGAGGTGCTGGATGAACGAGGAGTCGGACAGTACGTCGCCGCCTCCCCCGCCCGAGCCCTTGACCATGTCGATGACCGGCTTGTTGGCGGGGTCCGAGACGACCGACGGGTCGTGCAGCGCGGCCTGGAAGTCATGCGTCTTCGCGGCCGACTTGAAGGCCTCGGAGATCTTGTCGCCGACGTTCGAGAAGAGGACGGAGAGGAAGATCGCCGTACCGGCGGTGGCGCCCATCTGCCGGAAGAACGTGGACGACGCGGTCGCCACACCCATGTCCTGCGGCGGCACCGCGTTCTGCACCGCGAGCACCAGCGTCTGCATGCAGCAGCCCAGGCCGAGCCCGAAGAGGCCCATGTAGAGCATGGTCTCCCACAGCGGCGTGTCCCACTGGACCTTGAAGTGGAAGAGCAGCAGCGCCGCCACCATGAAGAGGGTGCCGAGGGTCGGGAAGATCTTGTAGCGGCCCGTCTTCCCGGTGATCTGGCCGGAGATGATGGACGCGATCATCATGCCGGCCATCAGCGGCAGCATCTCGAGACCGGACTTGGTGGGGCTCGCGCCCTTCACGATCTGGAGGTACTGCGGGATCATCAGCATGCCGCCGAACATGCCCGCGCCGATCAGCACGGACAGGAAGCTGGTCTTGCTGAAGATGGCGTTGCGGAACAGCCGCATCGGGATGAGCGCGTCGTCGCCGACCCGGCGCTCCACGAGGATCCACGAGACGATGCCGACCGCGCCGAGCACGTAGCAGACGATCGAACCGGTCGAGCCCCAGCCCCACTCGCGGCCCTGTTCGGCGACGAGCAGCAGCGGGACGACGCCGAGCGCGATGGTGAACGCGCCCCACCAGTCGATCTTCCGGTCGCGGCGGACGTGCGGGATGTTGAGCACCTTGGCGACGACGAACAGCGCGACGACGGCGATGGGCACGTTGACCAGGAACACCCAGCGCCAGCCGGTGACACCGAGGATGCTGTCCTGCCCTGCGAGGGCGCCGCCGATGAGCGGTCCCGCGACGCTGGACGTGGCGAACGTGGCGAGCATGTAGCCCTGATAGCGGGCCCGTTCGCGCGGCGGCACGATGTCACCGATGATCGCGAGCGCGAGCGACATCAGACCACCGGCGCCGATGCCCTGCACCGCGCGGAACGCGGCGAGTTCGGGCATCGACGTCGAGAAGGTGCACAGCGCCGAACCGACGATGAAGATGCTGATCGCCGCCAGGAAGTACGGCTTGCGGCCGTGCAGGTCGGACAGCTTGCCGTAGAGCGGCGTACAGATCGTCGACGTGATCAGGTACGCCGTCGTCGCCCAGGCCTGCTGGCTCAGGCCGTCGAGGTCGTCCGCGATGGTGCGGATCGAGGTGGAGACGATGGTCTGGTCGAGCGCGGCCAGGAACATCCCCAGCATCAGTCCGCTGAGGATGGTCAGGATCTGACGGTGGCTCATGCCACCTGAGGTGGGGGTCTGTTGGGGGGTGGATATGGCTTGGGTAGCGGTGTCTCCGCGGGACGCGGACACGGCCTCAGTCATTCTTGCGTTGCTCCCTGCTCGCCACCGGGCCCGGGGACTTTCCCGGACTCGGGACGCGCGTATTCAAACTCTTCCAGATCGTCATTGAGGCGGGAGAGCAGCCGGTTCAGCTGGTACCTGTCCTCCGCGGGCCAGGGCTCCAGCAGCTCCGCGAGTCTCGCGTCGCGCTGGCGCCGGTACTCCTCGAACAGGGCCCTCCCGGCGGCGGTGGCGCGCAGCAGCGCACCCCGCCGGTCCTCCGGGTCGGGACGCCGTTCGACGAGTCCCTTGTCGACCATGGCCCGCACCTGGCGACTGACCGTCGACAGGTCGAGAAAGGTCGCGGCGGCCAGGTCGGTGGCGCGGCGTTCGCCGTCGCGCACCAGCTTTGCCAGCAGTACCCGTTCGCCGGACCGGCTCTCGAGCCTGGCCTTCTGCCGGTAGGCAGTCAGCAGTCTCGAGAACCGCACCAGCTGCGTGCCGAGTCCCGCCGCGGCGTCCTCGGCACTCGCGCTTCCCGTCACCGGGTCGCCGTCCGCTGCTTCACGGCCATGGACCGTCCCCTTGTCCATGTCCCGCCTTCCCGCTCACATTCAATTGCTTGTATCGAGCAAGTGAGTGTAGCCCCCATTCGTGGGTCGACGAACCAGGGGTACGCGAGTATTTGCGCAGGTCAAAGGGGGGTCAAGCTCGGGTCAAGAGCCTCGCGGCGGGTCGCTCCGACGGTGCCGCAGGACGCTACGGCGGGGTGCTCCGACGGCGTCACAGGGCTCTACGAGGCGCTACAGATCCGCGCCCAGCTCGCTCCTGACCACATAGCTGCACTGCGTGTACGAGTACCCGGACTCGACCCGGCCGCCCGCCGCGCGCCCGCTCGCCGTCGCGTCGCGGCCGCCCGGCTTGTGCAGGAAGTGGTACGAGCCCGCGGGCAGCCGCAGCGTCCTCTTCGGGTAGCTCTTGCCGCTCACCTTGCACGCCTTGCCGCGGCCCGCCGTCTCGGTCGGATACGTCTTGCAGGACCCGCAGGCGGCGATGGTGATCCGCCCGGTGACCGGTCCCGTGTAGAGGACCTCGACCGGGTCGGGGCCGTCGTTGCTGATCACCATCTCCATGCGGGAGCCGCCCGGCGCGCCCTTCGGCGGCAGCCGGTCGCCCGCGGCGGGGCGCAGCTTCGCGATCTCGGCGGCGATGGCGACCTGTTGGGCACGGGCGCGCCGCTTGTCGTTCTTGTACGTGCCCGCGAAGTCGGTCAGCGACGTGTGCGCCGCGGCGAACTTCTTGTCCTTGAACTGGTCGATGCCGCAGGCGTACGCCCCGTCCTCCACGGCCGTCGCGACGCCGCCGCGCAGGTGCGCGGGCGCGGGCGCGGGCAGGCTCTTCGCGGTGTCGCCGATGCGGCGCAGCGCCCGGGTGGCGGCGCACGGGTCCGCGCCCTTCAGCTCGCCCGCGCGCCGCTCGACGGCCGCGCGCACGGCGGGCTCCACCTGGCCCGCCTGCGCCGACTTGGGGAACGTACGCAGGAGTTGGCCGAGTTCGCCGCCCTTGCCGTCGGACTCCGCGGCGCCGAGCTTTCCCGTGCCGCACTTCAGGAGCGAGGCAGCGAGGGGCTTGTCGGGCCAGCTCGCGAGGGAGCCGAGGACGGCGCGGTCGATCGTGCCCGGCACCGACCGCAGGTGTTCGAGGGGCGCGACGGCCGCGCAGTGCTCGCCGTCGGCGTACGGCGCGGCCACCGCCTTGTAGTAGGCGTCGAGGCTGTCGTGCACGCGGTGCGCCGCCCTGGAGTCCGGGTGGTCCTCCGCGAGATCGCGGTACCGGCCGAGCGCGGTGCGGTAGTCGGCGCGCGCCTCGGCGAAGTCGCGGCCCGAGGCCTGCTCGACGAGGGCGTCGGCGCTGTCGAGCCGGTCGAGCAGGCGCTCCTCGACGGCGTCGTCGCGCAGCCCGCCGTACGCGACGGCGCCCCCGGCGGGCACCGCGAGCAACGCGAGACCGAGCACGATCGCCACAACCGGCTTGATCTGTACGGAAGTTGCGGGCGCCCGCAGCCCGGTCCGCGCGCCGTCGGCCACCGCGGCGAGCAGCAGCACCGCGTACCCGATCAGCGCCCATCCGGGCACCCCGTCCGGGTCGGCGGGCAGCGCGAGGGTGAGCAGGGCGGCCGTGGCGGCGACGCACAGCAAAGCGAGCAGGCGGCGGCGTACGAGGACGTATCCGAGGCCGAGCCCGCTGAGGTTGAGCAGCCCCGCCGCGACGGCGCGCGCCGGGTCGGCGGGCCCGGTGGGCGGCCGGGCAGGGGGACGGTCGGACGGTTGGACAGGGGGTCGCTCGGGCGGCCCGAACGCGACTTCCTGCGCGGGGCCGAAGGCGGACGGGCCGGCGGCGGGCGGATCGAAGGCGGACGGGCCGGCCGAGGGCGGCCCCGGTGGCATCGGCGGAACCGGCGGAACCTGTGGCCCCGCTCGTGGTGGCTCCGCCGGCATCCGCGGAGGCGGGCCGAACCCGCCGCTCCCCTGCCGCTCCGCGTCGCCGGACGACGCGCCCCCCTGCCACCTCATCGCGGTCCCCCAACCGTCAGGTGTCACACCCCGAAGCAAACGATCGGGGGCGGCGCCCCGGCTGTCAATCGGTCACAAGTAGCCAACCCGACGCCTTCGGGCCGCCAACTGCCTTTACGTTCCGAACCCTTGACGCCCCCACTACGCACCTTTTAACTCAAGCCTTGAATTTAGAAACGGCACGACGCACCACCAGCACCCGCAACGGCACCACCGGGAGGGCACCTTGCGTCACACCGACACCACCACCAGATCCGGCCGCAGAAGGCGCGGGAGACGCGCGGCCTTACTCGCCGTCTCGGCGCTCGCGGCGGGCCTGCTACCGCTGACCGGCAGCGCGTCCGCCTCCGCCGCCGACGACCCCGCACCCACCCCCGTGGACCGCTTCGAGGGCGAGGTGCCCTTCGCGGCACAGCCCGCCGAGGGCATCTTCACCTGGGGCGGCGACACCGACGACCATCCGAAGCTCGAACTCAAGGAACGCGCGGACGCGCCCGAGGGCGCCAAGGTCCTCGAAGGCGCCTACGACATCAGCGGCTACGGCGGCTTCAGCCACGACTACGCCGCCGACAAGCCGGCCCACGACTGGTCGGCGCACAAGGGCATCCGCCTGTGGTGGTACGGCGACAACTCGGGCCGAAAGCTGACCTACGAGCTCAAGGACGGCGGCGCGCACGGCGAGGCGTCCGAGCTGTGGACGACGTCGTTCACCGACGACTTCACCGGCTGGAAGCAGGTCGAGCTGCCCTTCACGCAGTTCGAGTACCGCACGGACTACCAGCCCGTCGGCGGCATCGACCACGTCCTCGGGCTCGACAAGATGTGGGGCTACGCGGTCACGCTGCCGACCGGCGCGAAGAGCCAATTCGCCATGGACGACGTGGAGTTGTACGGCAAGGCCGACCAGTCGCTGCGCGCGCAGGTGGCGACGGACGCGGCCGTGTACCCGGTGAAGGAGGGCGGTTCGGCGGCGGTGAAGCTGTCGGTCACCACCACCGGGAACGTACCGATCGAGGACCCCGTCACCATCGAGTACGCCACCGAAGGCGGCACCGCCGACGCGGGCAAGGACTACACCCCGGTCACCGGCAAGGTCACCTTCCCTGCGGGCACCGCGTCCGGCGCGGCGAAGACTGTCACGGTCGCCACCAGCAAGGATTCCGCCAGGTCCGAGACCGCCGAGACGATCCCGCTGAAGCTGACCGTCACGGGCGCCAAGCCGCCCGCCGAGTCGCCGCAGGTCGTCATCGACGCGCACGGACTGACGTACCTCGACGCGAAGGCGCCGATCAAGAAGCGCGTCGCCGATCTCGTCTCCCGGATGTCCCTGGAGGAGAAGGTCGGCCAGATGACGCAGGCCGAGCGCGCCGCCCTCAAATCTCCGGGCGACATCGCGAGCCACAACCTCGGCTCGCTGCTCTCCGGCGGCGGCTCCGTGCCGACGCCGAACACGCCCGAGGCCTGGGCCAAGATGATCGACGGCTATCAACTGCGGGCGCAGGCAACGCGGTTCCAGATCCCGCTCATCTACGGCGTGGACGCGGTGCACGGGCACAACAACGTCGTCGGCGCCACGATCATGCCGCACAACATCGGCATCGGCGCGAGCCGCGATCCCCAACTCGCCGAGAAAACCGGGGCAGTTACCGCTTCCGAGGTGCGCGCGACCGGCGTCCCGTGGGACTTCGCGCCCTGCCTGTGCGTGAGCCGCGACGAACGCTGGGGCCGCTCCTACGAGGCGTTCGGCGAGGACCCGGCCCTCGTCGAGTCCATGGAGACCGTGATCAAGGGCTTCCAGGGCCGCGCGAACGGCACCGACCTGGACAGGAACGACAAGGTGCTGGCCACGGCGAAGCACTACGTCGGCGACGGCGGCACCGAGTACGGCTCCTCGACCACCGGCTCGTACACCATCGACCAGGGCGTCACGAAGGTGACGAAGCAGGAGCTGGAGGCCGTGCACCTCGCACCCTTCGGCGACGCCGTCAAGCGCGGGGTCGGCACGGTCATGCCCTCGTACTCCTCGCTCGACATCATCGGCGACGACCAGGGCCCCGTGAAGATGCACGCCAACGCGGCAATGATCAATGGCGAGTTGAAGAAGAAGCTCGGCTTCGAGGGCTTCGTGATCAGCGACTACGCGGGCATCGACCAGATCCCCGGCGACTACGCCTCGGACGTCCGTACGTCCATCAACGCGGGCCTCGACATGATCATGGTCCCGAACGCCTACGCCGACTTCGAGAAGACCCTGCTCGCCGAGACCACCGCGGGCCGGATCAGCGAGGCGCGCGTGAACGACGCGGTCTCCCGCATCCTCACGCAGAAGTTCAAGCTCGGCCTCTTCGAGAAGCCGTACGCCGACACGAGTAACAGCGACAAGATCGGCGGCGCCGCGCACCGCGCCGTGGCACGGGAGGCGGCAGCGAAGTCGCAGGTGCTCCTGAAGAACGACGGGAACGTGCTGCCGCTGAAGAAGTCCCAGAAGGTCTACGTCGCCGGGTCCAACGCCGATGACATCGGCAACCAGACCGGTGGCTGGACCATCTCCTGGCAGGGCTCGTCCGGGAAGATCACGGACGGCACCACGATCCTCCAGGCGATGAAGAAGGCCGCGCCCGGCACGACGGTCGACTACTCGAAGGACGCCTCGGCGCCCACCGCCGGGCACGACGTCGGTGTGGTGGTCGTCGGCGAGACCCCGTACGCGGAGGGCGTCGGCGACGTCGGCAACGGCCACGACCTGGAACTCTCCGCGGCCGACAAGGCGGCGGTGGACAAGGTCTGCGGCGCCATGAAGTGCGTGGTGCTCACGGTCTCCGGCAGACCGCAGCTGCTCGGCGATCAGCTCGCCGACATCGATGGGCTCGTCGCGTCCTGGCTGCCGGGCACGGAGGGCGACGGCGTGGCCGACGTCCTCTACGGCAAGAAGCCCTTCACCGGCCAACTCCCGGTCACCTGGCCGAAGTCGGAGGCCCAGCTGCCCATCAACGTGGGCGACGCATCGTACGATCCGCAGTTCCCGTACGGGTACGGCCTCACGACGAAGGCGACCGACGGCGGGAGCGGTGAGCGGGGCCTGGTGGACAAGGCGCGGCTCAAGGTCCAGGAGAAAGCGGGCGGCAAGGTGACGGAGGCGTGGGCCAAGCCGTTCGCCGAGGCCGAGCACCTCGCCCTCACCGGCGACTACAAGGGGGCACTGAAGAAGCTGGCCGCCGCGTACAAGGAGGCCTGACCGGCCGGGGCGGGCAACTGTGCGCGCGGGACGCCGAGTTGGGGCTTCGGATTCGGGTCCCGCGCGACACGCCGCCCGATCCCCGGCACGTACACCGCACCCGGACGTGTGCATACCATCGCGACATGAGCGCCCATATCCACATCGTCCGTGACACGTCGCTGCGCGCCTCCGAGGCGTGGCGGCGGCTGACCGACTGGGAGCGGCACGGGGACTCCGTGCCGCTCACCCGTGTCACGGTGACGACCCCGCCGCCGGACGCGGCGGGCACGGTGTTCGTGGCGCGCACCGGGGTCGGCCGGTTCGGCTTCGACGACCCGATGGAGGTCGTCGCGTGGCAGCCGCCGCGGCGCTGCCGGATGGAGAAGCGCGGCCGCGTCGTCACCGGCTGGGCCGAGTTCGAGGTGCGGGCGCTCGGCGACGGGGGCTCGCGCGTCGAGTGGCGCGAGGAGCTGCGGGTACGAGGAGTGCCCCGCGCCGCGGACCGGGTGGTCGCGGCGGCGGGGCGATGGGTGTTCGGACGGGCGGTGGACGCGCTGCTGGACGACACCCTCGACGACACCGGGGAGGGCGCCACGGGAGACGTCAATGGAGACGCCACCGGAGACGCCACTGGAGAAACGTCACCGCACGGGCAGTGACCGGGTGGGCGTCACGTCGCGGGGAGCGATCGGGCGGACGTCACTTCGCGGGGAACAGTGGCGGGTTGGCGTACCGCGCCAGTTCGAGCGCCTGCTGCGGGAACCAGTCCCCCGCCTTCGGGTCGACCATGCCCCGCTCCGGGTCCTCGGGGCCCTCGGTGCCGCGCAGGCACAGGCCGTCCGACTCTCCCGGCGTCTTGATCCACAGGCGGGCATCCTGCAAGGGGTCGCCGGTGCGCAGGGTCGGGCGGGCGCCGAGGCCGCGGTCCGGCGGGTTGCACCAGTCCTGTGCGTCGGTGTACTTGCCGGCGGGCGGGGTCCACGGGCCCTGGCCGTTGCGGCTGGAGTCGGTCACGAAGTGCTCCATCCGGGAGGCCGGGACGTGCACGTGCTCGTCGATCCACGCCTGCGCCTCGGCGCGCGGCGCCCACTGGTTCGGGCAGTCGGCGGCGTCCCCGGAGGACTCCTCGACGTACGCGATGCAGGACGAAATCAGCTTGCCGTACCAGGAGTTGGTGTCGTCGGTCTGGTAGTTCGAGGCGTTGGTGTAGAAGCCGGCGGCCTGCGCGACGCCGCCCTTGATCAGGCGGGGCACGATGGAGTTGACGCTGTGCCAGCCGGGGTGGCCGGTGTCGAGGTAGACGCGGGTGCCGCGCAGGGGCTCCAACTCGTCGACGGCGTAGTTCACTTCGGCGTACCGGGCGGCGGTCTTGGTGCCCTGGGCGTCGTCCTGGCCGCAGTCGGCGGGGAGCAGGGCGAGCGAGTCGGGTTCGAGGACGACCATGGCGTCGCGGGAGCCGATGCCGCGGGCGACGGCGTCGATCCAGGCCTGGTACTCGGCGGTGGTGGCGGCGCCGCCGGCGGAGTAGTTGGAGCAGTCGCGGCCCGGCACGTTGTAGAGCGCGAAGACCGGGACGGCGTCGCGCCGGTCGGCGTCCCTGACGACGTCACGCGTGAGCTTCTCGACCTCGGCCGGGCTCTGGTCGCCGAACCAGACGGCTTGCGGTGTGGCAATCATCGCGGTGATGCGGGCGGCGTCGCGGTACTGACCTGCGCGGGCGAGCCCCGCGATCTGCCGGAGGGCGTCCGGGTTGGGGTCGGGCGTGTAGAGCTTCGGGCCGTGTCCGCCGGTCGCCGTCTGTGCCTGTATCTGGGGCTGGGTCTGTATCTGGTGCTGGGTCTCCGGCTCGGCGCCGGTGGCCGTGGCCTGTGGCGCGGCGATGAGCAGGGTGGAGAGGGCGAGGGTGGTGATCGCGGCGCGTCTGAAGGGTCTTCGCACGGTGACTCCTGGGGGCCGGTCGGGCGGGCTCGGACGGCGGGTCGGCCTTGCGGAAGGCTCCCGGACGTCGTACTCGCGGGAGCGCTCCCACAGCGTCGGCTGCCGCGCACTGGACGTCAAGTGCGCGGCGAATACGGCACGTTGACGCGGCCCGATCCGGCCTACGTCACGGGGCTCGAGGTCTGCGCCGGTTGCCGATCGCCATGGTGCTGCGTGAGCTGGTGGTAGTGCCGACTGCGACGTCCGAGGATCGCGGCGGCCAGCAGCGAGGCCGCGGCGGAGGCGAGCAGGATGGCGCCCTTGGCGTCGGTGAGATGGGCTTCGGTGGTGTAGGAGAGTTCGGCGATCAGGAGCGAGACGGTGAAGCCGATCGCGCCGAGGATCCCGATGCCGGCGATGTCGGCCCAGGCGATCTCGGGATTGAGGTGCGCGCTGGTGAAGCGCGCGGTCAGCCAAGTGGCGCCGAAGATCCCGAGCAGCTTGCCGGCCAGGAGCCCGGCGAGGACACCCCAGGTGATGGTGGACGTCCAGAAGCCGCCCGCTCCGGAGAGGGACACCCCGGCTGCCATCAGGGCGAAGACCGGCAGCGCGATCCCGGCGGAGAACGGCCGCAGCACCTCTTCCGTCCGGTGCGACGCGGAGACGGTCCCGCCCGCGCGGGGGCGCGTGCACATCAGCAGGCCCATCGCGACGCCCGCGATCGTGGCGTGCACTCCGGAGGCGTGCGTCAGGCCCCAGATCACCACCGCGAGGGGACCGAAAAGCAGCCATCCCGGCACCCGGGTCCGCACGTGGGTGACGGCCCGGCCGGAGCCGTTCTGCAGGTAGCCGAACACGGCGAGGCCGACGGCTGCGGCGGCGAGCGCGGCGAGGTCGAGGCCGGTGGTGTAGGCGACGGCGATGACCAGGACGGCGACCATGTCGTCGACCGTGGCCAGGGTGAGCAGGAAGGTGCGCAGCGGGGTGGGCAGGTGCCGGCCGACGACGGCCAGGACGGCGAGGGCGAAGGCGATGTCGGTGGCCATCGGGATGCCCCAGCCGCCGATCGCTTCTCCGCCGGTGGTGGCGTTGACGGCGAGGAAGATCAGGGCGGGGGTCGCGACGCCGCCGAGGGCCGCGGCGATCGGCAGGGCGGCGCGGCGTGGATCGCGCAGCTCACCGTGGACGAGTTCCTGCTTCAGCTCGTTGCCGACGATGAAGAAGAACACCGCGAGCAGGCCGTCGGCGGCCCACGTCCCGACCGACAGGTTCAGGTGGAGGGCGGCGGGGCCGAAGGTGAAGGAGCGCAGGGACTCGTAGGAGTGCGACAGGGGCGAGTTCGCCCAGACCAGGGCCACCAGGGCGGCGCCGATCAGTAGCGAGCCGCTGACCGCGTCCGAGCGCAGGGCAGCAGTGATCCGCGAAACAGCAGACATGAAGGAGACGTCTCCAGCAGTACGAAGGGAGCATGAGAGCACACCGGCTCATGGCCGGTGACGTGCCTCCGCGATGCGGTGGGCTCAACAGCCCTTCGGTGGGCAGACGCTCGTGATCGCGCCCCACGAGCTGACGTAACCGTTCGTACCGATCGGACGCCGCTCCAGCGACTCAGGAATCCGAGTGCGAGCGGCCACCCGCCCCGGAGAAGGCGAGAGAGGGCGAGCGAACATCGCGATCCACTCCTCTCCTTCAATGCCTGCGGTCTTGGCGGCCTGCGGTCTTGGCGCAACCCTAACAACGGTGGATGGATTGCCTCGCACGAGCGCGGGAGTCGCGCAGCAACTGCGGTCCACGTATCGCGGGCCCACAGGCCGTCTCTGGGTCCACCGTGATCGGAAGGCGGCTCGCGGACGAGCGCACGCGCAACGGCTGGTATTACTGGGGCATGCAGGAAGAGACGGCACGCTCCGCGATCGACACGTTCATCTCCGCGTTCAACGCCTCGGACGACACCTATGTGACTGCCCTGCTCTCCCAGGCCCTGACCTCGGACGTGGTCTTCTGGGGGCCGTTGGGTCGCAGCGAAGGAATCGCGGCGGTCGAGCGGTTCGTGCTGGACATCCGGCGCCACCCGGCGGGGACCGGCACGATGGTGCGCTGCTCAGCGGTGGACATGCCTGACGAGTGGGCCCGCTACGAGTGGGTCTTCACCACGCCGGACGGAGGCCCCCGCCTGGCGGGAACGGACGTCGTCCATCTGCGCCGGAGCCTCATCGACCAGGTCATCGTCTTCGCGGGCGAGATCAAGCCGTCCGCCTCCTGAGTCGTCCTTGCGTTGGGCGGCGAGTACGTCGGGGTTTGATTGGCCGCCACCGCCGTGACGCTTGAAATGGCGGCCGTTGGCCCGCCCATCTCCCACCACCCGCCCCCCCTCCGGGGGCGTCGGCCCGACGGGGCACGGGCCGCCACGAGTGAGCAACGCAACGACGGCTCCCCACCCATAACGGTCAACCGCACGCGCCGTGGGCAATCCGTCGCCCGCCCCGGCTCACCACCCGGGGCGGGCGACGCCGCCACCACCTTGGGCAACCTCCGCCAGCCGCGGCCCCCCACGCCCTGCGGTCGGCTGTCGCCGCCTTGGGCAATCTGCCGCAAGCACGGCTCCCCACCCGTTGCGGTCGGCCGTCGCCGACTTGGGCAATCTGCCGCAAGCACGGCTCCCCACCCTCTGCGGTCGGCCGTCGCCGACTTGGGCAATCTGCCGCACGCACGGCTCCCCACCCGTTGCGGTCGGCCGTCGCCGACTTGGGCAATCTGCCGCCTGGGGCGGCAGGGTGGGCAAGGCGGCACCCCGGTGCAGCGCACCCCTCACGACAGGCCCCGACCCCGGCACAGCGACCGGGCCCCGGACGGGCCGAAGCCCCGGAGGGGGCGGGCGGGTGGGAGATGGGCGGGCACCGGCGCAGCCGGACAAGGACCGGTGCCGTGCGCCGAGCGCAAGAGCGCCCACCCCGGCCAAGCCCCAAGACCCGGTGCCGCGCAACCAGGACAGGAGGCGCCGCCCCGGCACGACGGCACCCGGTGCCGCGCAACAGCTACGACAGGCGCCGACCCCGGCGCAGCAACCCGGCCCCGGACGGGCCGAAGCCCCCGGAGGGGGCGGGCGGTGGGAGACGAGCCAGCCGCACAGCCGGAACAGAACGGTGCCGCACAGCGGAGACGGGAGGGCCGACCATGCCAAGGGACCGGTGGGGTGGCGATGGGCCAGCGGCACCGCCTGAACGGGACACGGCCGTACAGCGGGGAAGGGAGGGCCCACTACGGCAAGCGCCCGATGCCGCGCCCGGTCACACCCGGACGACGAGGGCCGAAGCCCCCGGAGGGGGCGGGCGGGTGGGAGATGACCGGGCACCGGCGCAGCCGGGTGGGGGCCTGTGCCGCGCTACCCGCGCCGTAGGCGCCGCCCCACAACCACGGTGCCGCGCAACCCGCGCCGTAGGCGCACCCGCACCCCCGGTGCCGCACACCCCGCCCCGCAAGCGCCACCCACAACCCCGCTGCCGCGCAAGCCGCACCGCAAGCACCACCCCGCACCCCCGGTGCCGCACGCCCAACACGACAGGCCCCGCCCCCGCTCACGCCACCGAATCGATGCGCCGCGCCGCCCCCGCCTCACGGTGGATCGGAGTATGCGCACCGGTCAGCGGCACCCCCGTGCCCCCACGGCGGTCCGCGACGATCTGCGAGGCGATGGACACCGCCACCTCCTCCGGCGTACGCGCGCCGAGGTCGAGCCCGATCGGGGACCGCAACCGCGTCAACTCCAGCTCGGTGACCCCCACTTCACGCAACCGCTCATTGCGGTCCAGGTGCGTGCGCCGCGACCCCATCGCCCCCACGTACGCCACCGGCAACCGCAGCGAGAGCTGGAGCAACGGCACATCGAACTTGGCGTCGTGCGTGAGCACACACAGCACCGTGCGACCGTCGACCTCCGTCCGCCCCAGGTACTCGTGCGGCCACTCGACGACGATCTCGTCCGCCTCGGGGAAGCGCGCCGCCGTCGCGAACACCGGACGCGCGTCGCACACCGTGACCCGGTACCCCAGGAACTTCCCCATCCGCACCAGCGCCGACGCGAAGTCGATCGCGCCGAACACGATCATCCGCGGCGCCGGAACGGACGACTCGATCAGCACCGTGAGCGGGGACCCGCACCGCGAGCCCTGTTCGCCGATCTCGACCGTGCCGGTGCGTCCCGCGTCGAGGAACGCCGACGCCTCCCCCGCCACGGTCCGGTCGAGCTCCGGGTGGCCCCCGAACCCGCCCTCGTACGAGCCCCCGGGGCGCACGAGCAGAGCGCCGCCGAGAAGCTCCCCCGGCCCCGACACGACGCGCGCGAGCGCCGCCGCCTCCCCCGTGGCGGCGGCCCCGAGCGCGCCCGCGAGCACGTCACGTACAGCCGTATCGGACGCACGTACAGGCGTGACGAGGATGTCGATGACACCCCCGCACGTGAGCCCCACGGCGAAGGCGTCGTCGTCGCTGTAGCCGAACTGTTCGAGGACCGGTTCCCCGTCCTCCAGGGCCTGCCGACACAGCTCGTACACCGCGCCCTCCACGCACCCTCCGGAGACCGAGCCGATCGCGGTGCCCTCGCTGTCGACGGCGAGCGCCGCGCCCGGCTGCCGGGGCGCGCTGCCGCCGACGGCCACCACGGTGGCCACGGCGAAGTCGCGCCCCTGCTCGACCCACCGGTGCAGCTCTTCGGCGATGTCCAGCATGTCTTGTCTCCTTACAAGTGCGGGGAGAGAGGGGCTACTTGACGCCCAGCCAGCTCTCGATCGGGTGCAGGCCGAAGTACACGAGGAAGACGAGCGTCAGCACCCACATGAAGGCGCCGATCTCGCGGAACTTCCCCTGCGCCGCCTTGATCGCGGTGTACGCGATCACTCCGGCGCCGACCCCGGCGGTGATGGAGTACGTGAACGGCATCAGGGCGACGGTGAGGAACACCGGCACGGCCACGGACCTGTCGGACCAGTCCACGTGCCGGGCGTTCTGCATCATCATCGCGCCGATGACGACGAGCGCGGCGGCGGCGACCTGGCCGGGCACGATCTGCGCGAGCGGCGTGAAGAACAGGCCGAGGGCGAAGAGGAAGCCGGTGACCACCGAGGACAGTCCGGTGCGGGCGCCTTCCCCGACGCCCGTGGCGGACTCGACGAAGACGGTCTGCCCGGAGGCCCCCGCCACACCGCCGATCGCGCCGCCCGCGCCGTCGATGAACAGCGCCTTGGACAGGCCCGGCATGCGGCCCTTGTCGTCGGCGAGCCCGGCCTCGGTGCCGACGCCGATGATGGTGGCCATCGCGTCGAAGAATCCGGCGAGGACCAGCGTGAAGACGATCATGCCGACCGTCATGCCGCCGATGGAGTCCCAACCGCCGAACTCGACATGGCCGAAGAGCGAGAAGTCGGGCATGGAGACGGCGCTGCCGGTCAGCTCGGGCGGGCTGCCGCCCCAGACCTTCGGGCTGAGGTCGAAGACCGCGTTGACGATGACGGCGAGGACGGTGCCGGCGACGATGCCGATCAGGATCGCGCCGGGGATGTTGCGCGCCTGGAGCATGAAGATGAGCAGCAGGGTGACCGCGAAGAGCAGCACGGGCCAGCCCTTGAGCTGGCCGCCCGTACCCAGGGTGACCGGGTTGCCCTTGCCGACGAACCCGGCGTTGACCAGGCCGATCAGTGCGATGAACATGCCGATGCCGATGGTGATGCCGTGCTTCAGGGCGAGCGGGATCGCGTTCATGATGATCTCGCGCAGGCCGGTGACGACCAGCAGCACGATCACGACGCCGTACATCACGCACATGCCCATGGCCTGCGGCCACGTCATGTTGGGCGCGACCTGGGTGGCGAGGACGCCCGAGACGGACAGGCCCGCGGCGAGCGCCAGCGGGACCTTGCCGAGGAAGCCCATGAGGAGGGTGCAGACGGCGGCGGCGAGCGCGGTGGCCGTGATGAGGCCCGCGTGGCTGAGCCTGTTCCCCGCCGCGTCGGGGCCGCCGAGAAGCAGGGGGTTGAGCAGGAGGATGTAACACATCGCCATGAAGGTGGTGATGCCGCCGCGCACTTCACGCGCGAACGTCGATCCTCTGTCGGATATGTGGAAGTAGCGGTCGAGCCAAGACCTGCCGGCCGGCTGACGCGAGCCCGCGCCCGCGTCGTCGGCGGTGGTCTTCGGCTCCACGGACTGCTGGGTCATGGTGCCTCGTTTCCCAAGGTTCAAAGGGGCTCCCGTGAACTGCCTTGCGGCGCACGGGTTTTGGGATGGCTGCACGACCCGGGGGACGGCCCGAGACGCTTTGGTACGAAGGGGTGCCGGCCGGACAGCCGGCACCCCCGGGGAGGCGGACTAGGCCTGCGGGCCCGTCCCCGTGAGGTGCTCGGGCCGCACCGGAGTGCGGTCGAGCTCCAGACCCGTCGCGTTCCGGATCGCCGCGAGGACGGCCGGGGTCGACGACAGGGTCGGGGCCTCACCGATGCCGCGCAGCCCGTACGGGGCGTGGTCGTCGGCGAGTTCGAGCACGTCGACCGGGATGGTCGGCGTGTCGAGAATCGTGGGGATCAGGTAGTCCGTGAAGGACGGGTTCCTGACCTTGGCGGTCTTCGGGTCGACGATGATCTCCTCCATCACCGCGACGCCGAGGCCCTGTGTGGTGCCGCCCTGGATCTGGCCGATCACGGACAGCGGGTTGAGCGCCTTGCCGACGTCCTGGGCGCAGGCCAGTTCGACGACCTTGACGAGGCCGAGTTCGGTGTCGACCTCGACGACGGCACGGTGCGCGGCGAAGGAGTACTGCACGTGGCCGTTGCCCTGCCCGGTGCGCAGGTCGAAGGCCTCGGTGGGACGGTGTCGCCACTCCTCCTCGACCTCGACGGCCTCGCCCTCCAGTACGTCGACGAGGTCGGCGAGGACCTCGCCGCCGTCGGTGACGACCTTGCCGCCCTCCAGGAAGAGTTCGGCCGTCGCCCACGCCGGGTGGTAGCTGCCCATCTTGCGGCGGCCGAGGTCCAGGACCTTCTCGCGGACCAGCTCGCAGGCGTTCTTGACCGCGCCACCGGTGACGTAGGTCTGGCGCGACGCGGACGTCGAACCGGCGGACCCCACCTGGGTGTCGGCCGGGTGGATGGTCACCTGGGTGACACCCAGCTCGGTGCGGGCGATCTGCGCGTGCACGGTGACGCCGCCCTGGCCGACCTCGGCCATCGCGGTGTGCACGGTGGCCACCGGCTCGCCACCGACAACCTCCATACGTACACGGGCAGTTGAGTAGTCGTCGAAGCCCTCGGAGAAGCCGACGTTCTTGATGCCGACGGCGTAGCCGATACCGCGTACGACGCCTTCACCGTGCGAGGTGTTGGACAGGCCGCCGGGCAGCTGGCGCACGTCGGCGCCCTCGCTGGACTCCCACTGGCGCTCGGGCGGCAGCGGCATCGCCTTGACACGGCGCAGCAGTTCGGCGACCGGTGCGGGCGAGTCGACGGGCTGGCCCGTCGGCATGATCGTGCCCTGCTCCATGGCGTTGAGCTGGCGGAACTCGACCCGATCCATGCCCAACTTGTCGGCCAGCTTGTCCATTTGGGCCTCGTACGCGAAGCACGCCTGGACCGCGCCGAAGCCGCGCATGGCGCCGCAGGGCGGGTTGTTGGAGTAGAGCGCGATGGCCTCGATGTCGACGTCGTCGAGCACATACGGGCCGACGGCGAGGGACGAGGCGTTGCCGACGACGGCCGGGGAGGCGGAGGCGTAGGCGCCGCCGTCCAGCACGATGCGGCACTTCATGTGCGTGAGCTTGCCGTCCTTCGTCGCCCCGTGCTCGTAGTAGAGCTTCGCCGGGTGACGGTGGACGTGCCCGAAGAAGGACTCGAACCGGTTGTAGACGATCTTGACGGGCTTGCCGGTGCGCAGTGCGAGCAGGCACGCGTGGATCTGCATCGACAGGTCCTCGCGGCCGCCGAACGCGCCGCCGACACCGGACAGCGTCATCCGCACCTTGTCCTCGGGCAGGCCGAGGACGGGGGCGATCTGGCCGAGGTCCGAGTGCAGCCACTGCGTGGCGACGTAGAGGTCGACGCCGCCGTCCTCGGCCGGCACGGCGAGGCCGGACTCGGGACCGAGGAAGGCCTGGTCCTGCATGCCGAAGGTGTACTCGCCCTTGACGACGAAGTCGGCCTTCTTGGCGGCCTCTTCGGCGTTGCCGCGGATGATCGGCTGGCGGTGCACGATGTTCGGGTGCGGGACGTGCCCGATGTGGTGGTCGTCGCGGTTCTCGTGGACCAGGATCGCGTCGGGCGCGGTCGCGGAGGCCTCGTCGGTGATGACGGGCAGCTCGCGGTACTCGACCTTGATCTTGGCGGCGGCGCGCCGCGCGGTCTCCGGGTGGTCGGCCGCGATGCAGGCGACCGGCTCGCCGTGGTGGCGGACCTTGCCGTGGGCGAGGACCGGGGTGTCCTTGATCTCCAGGCCGTAGTTCTTCATCGCGGCGGGGAGGTCGTCGTACGTAAGTACCGCGTAGACACCGGGAGTTGCGAGTGCCTCGCCCGTGTCGATCGACACGATCTCGGCGTGCGCGGTGGTGGAGCGCAGAATGTGGCCCCACAGCATGTCCTCGTGCCACATGTCGGACGAGTACGCGAACTCGCCGGTGACCTTGAGGGTGCCGTCCGGACGGAGCGTGGACTCGCCGATGCCGCCCTTGGTCTGCGACCCCTGGGTGACCTTGCCGGGGATTCCTGTCGTACCCATGCTGCTCAGACCCCTTCCGGCTGTGTCTGGCGCGCGGCGGCGAGCCGGACCGCGTCCATGATCTTCTCGTAGCCGGTGCAGCGGCAGAGGTTCCCGGAGAGCGCCTCGCGGATGTCCGCGTCGGACGGGCTCGGGTTCTGCTCCAGCATCTCGTCGGCCGCGACCAGCAGTCCGGGCGTGCAGAAGCCGCACTGGACGGCGCCCGCGTCGATGAACGCCTGCTGGATCGGGGCGAGTTCGTCGCCCTCGCCGGTCTGCGAGTCGGTGCCCTTGGCGGACCAGCTCTGCGCGTCCTGAAGCGTCGTACCGCCCTCGTGGGACGCGCACGCACGGGACTTGGCGTGGTCGGCGAGCCCCTCGACGGTGACGACCTCGCGGCCCTCGACCTGTCCCGCCGCCACCAGACACGAACACACGGGCACCCCGTCGAGCCGGACGGTGCAGGATCCGCACTCCCCCTGCTCGCACGCGTTCTTGGAGCCCGGAAGCCCCATCCGCTCGCGCAGCACGTACAGAAGGGACTCGCCCTCCCAGACGTCGTCGGCTTCCTGCTTACGGCCGTTGACCGTGAAATTGACGCGCATTACGCGGCTCCCTCCGTGCGAACGCCCGAGCCGCGGTACGACTCCCAGGCCCAGGTCAGCGTGCGGCGCGCCATGACGCCGACCGCGTGACGGCGGTACGAGGCGGTGCCCCGCACGTCGTCGATCGGGTTGCAGGCGCCGGAACACAGCTCGGCGAACTGCTTGGCGACCGACGGGGTGATGATCTTGCCGTTCTCCCAGAACCCGCCTTCTTCCAAAGCGGAGCCCAGGAATTCCTCGGCCGACTTGGCGCGGACCGGAGTGGGCGCCGCCGAGCCGATGCCGGTGCGCACGGTCCGGGTCTCCGGGTGCAGGGCGAGGCCGAAGGCGCACACCGCGATCACCATCGCGTTGCGCGTGCCGACCTTGGAGAACTGCTGGGGTCCTTCGGCCTTCTTGATGTGCACGGCGCGGATCAGCTCGTCCTCGGCGAGGGCGTTGCGCTTGACCCCCGTGTAGAACTCGTCGATCGGGATGCGCCGCGAACCGCGCACCGACTCCACCTCGACCTCGGCGCCGGAGGCGAGCAACGCCGGGTGGGCGTCACCGGCCGGCGACGCGGTGCCGAGGTTGCCGCCGACGCCGCCGCGGTTGCGGATCTGCGGGGAGGCGACGGTGTGCGAGGCGAGGGCGAGCCCCGGCAGCTCGCTGCGCAGGTGCTCCATGATCTTGGTGTACGGGACGGAGGCGCCGAGCCGGACGGTGTCGTTCGAAGGCCCCCCGCCCACCTCCCACTCGTTCAGCTCACCGATGCGGTTGAGGTCGAGCAGGTACTCGGGGCGGCGGTGGTCGAAGTTGATCTCGACCATGACATCGGTGCCGCCTGCGATCGGCACGGCTGTGGGGTGCTCGGCCTTCGCGGCGAGCGCCTCCTCCCAGCTGCCGGGGCGAAGGAAGTCCATAACGGCTCTCTTCTCCGTGAGGTTCGTGGATCGGGCAGGGATCGTGCGTGGTTCGTGCGTCGTGGGGGCGATGCGATCGAGCCACGGGACGTGCGGATCACAGGGGCTCGTTCTGTTCAGGTCCATGTGCTGTTCACGCGGAGTGAGGCCAGTACACCGCCTGCGCTCCGGCAGTGTCAGTCACGGAAAACATGAACGCGTTGGCTGGCCCGCGGGGGTGTCTTGTAGATTCGTATGAACGGGTGGCATCAGTAACCTCACCGTTTTCTTCTGGAAACTACGAACACAGCTCCCCGGGACACCCTGGGCAGCGGTCCGTGGGTTCCACTCCGGTACGACTTCAAGACAGATCGGCGGCGACGAACACATGCGGCTGCGCGCATTGCTGGACACGGACGCGCTGGGCCTCAGCCTCCTCGGCGGCGAGGACGAGCTCGACCGCACGGTCCGCGGCGTGATGACCACGGACCTGCGGGACCCCAGCCGCTACCTGTCCGGCGGCGAGCTGGTCCTCACGGGCCTGGCCTGGCACCGGGAACCGGCCGATTCCGAGCCCTTCGCCCGGCTGATGGCCGCGGCGGGCGTCGCGGCCGTCGCGGCGGGCACCGCCGAGTTCGGCTACGTCCCCGAGGACTTCGTCGAGGCCTGCGCCCGGCACCGCGTGCCGCTGTTCTCGGTGGCCCAGTCCGTGGCGTTCGGGACGATCACCGAGCACGTCGTACGCCAGGTCTCGGGCGAGCGCGCCGGGGACCTCGCGGCGGTCGTCGACCGGCACCGGCGCCTGATGACCTCGGGGCCCGCGGGCGGCGGCCCCGACGTCGTCCTCGACCTGCTCGGCAGCGACCTCGACCTGCGGGCCTGGGTGCTCTCCCCGACGGGGCGCGCGATAGCGGGCTCGTCGGCGGCAGGCCCCGCGCTGCCCGCGGAGATCCGCACCCGGCTCGCGGCCGAACACCTGGCGGCCCTGCGCACCGGGCGGCGCAGCCCGCACCGGGTGACGGTCGAGGGGGTCACGTACTCGCTGTTCCCGATCGGCTCGGCGCAGAAGGACGGGCCGGCCGCCGCGCCCTCCCCCGACGCGCGGGCGAGCGTCCTCGCGGACTGGCTGCTCACCGTCGAGGCGGACGCGGGCGACTGGCCGGAGGAGCGGCTCGACCTGCTCCAGGGCGTCACGCAGCTGATCTCGGTGGAACGCGAGCGGCGGGACGCGGCGCGCACGGTGCGGCGCAGGCTCGCGCAGGAGGTCCTCGAGCTGGTGCAGGCGGGCGCGGCCCCCGCGGAGATCGCGGCGCGCCTTCGCGTCGCGGCGCCCGTGCTGCTGCCGGGGCTCGGCGCGGCCCCGCACTGGCAGGTCGTCGTGGCGCGCGTGGAGTGGACGGACCAGCAGGGCGAGAAGACCGAGGGCGGGGCCGTGGCCCAGTCGCTCCTGGAGGAGATCCTCATCGCCCCGGAGGCCGGGGCGCGCCCCGACGCCGCCGAGCCGTCCGACCGGATCGCCGTGGCGCACAGCGGGGACGAGGCGATCGCCCTGGTACCGCTGCCCGCCGTGGCCGCGGAGCACGACGGCTCGGAGCAGGGCCTGCTCGCGGACACCCTGCTGACCGCCGTGCGCGAACCCCTCGCGGCCGGGCTCGCCGACCAGGGGCGCCTGTCGATCGGCGTGAGCGCCGCGGTGCACTCCGCTGAGGGGCTGCGCGGCGCCCTGGAGGAGGCGCGGCACGCACGGCGCGTGGCGGCCGCCCGCACGGGCGTGGTCTGCGCGGCGGGCCACCAGGAGCTGGCGTCCCACGTCCTGCTGCTGCCCTTCGTCCCGGACGACGTACGCCGCGCGTTCACGGCCCGGCTGCTCGACCCGCTTCGTGACTACGACCACAAGCACCGCGCCGAGCTGATCGCGACGCTGGAGGCGTTCCTCGACTGCGACGGCTCGTGGACCCGCTGCGCGTCCCGGCTGCACCTGCACGTGAACACGCTGCGGTACCGCGTGGGCCGCATCGAGCAGCTGACGGGTCGTGATCTGTCGCGCCTGGAGGACAAGTTGGACTTCTTCCTGGCGTTGCGGATGAGCTGACGCCCCATCAAGCCCACGCGCACCTCCCTAGGCCCTGTCGTCAAACTCCCGTCTGCCCGGCGACGCCTGGCACGCACGCTCGCGGCGTTGCCGAAAAGCCCGAGTAGCTCCGCTACTAGGACTTCCCGGCGCCTTGCGATCGCACGCACCAGACGCCGCCGGGCCGCCCTCCGGGCGACGACGGGAGTTTGACGACAGGACCTAGCGATCTTGGGAGCGCTTGGGAACCCCATCCCTTTGTGAAATCTTTCACCCACCCCCTTGGCCGGGCACCTTGATCCGTGCTGAGATGCCCCACGGCAACTCGGCTCGATGGCGTGCTCGGGAGGGCAATGTGGCGCGTACCGCCATGTCTGGTACCGGAACGAACACAGCGGACGATCCACTCCAGACCGCGGTATGGCGGTTGCGCTCGCGTGGCTGCTGGGCCGACGCCGCGGCACTCCTCGACCATCATGCGACGGCGGACGCGGGGGCGGCCCTGCAACGGGCGTCACTGCTGGTGGAGCGGTGCCTGTACACGGAGCAGGGGTGGGCGGACGCGGAGGACGCGTTGCGTGCGGCGGAGGCACTGGCCCATACGGACGAGGAACGGGGCGCGGCGGCGTGCGAGCGGGGTCAACTCGCTTACGAGGCAACGCTGTTGAAGACGCGGGACCGGTCCGACGAGGCGCGCTCGGCGTTCGGCAGGGCGGCGGCGCTCATCGCTCCGGGTGCGCCAGGCCGCGCGTTGCTCGACTTCCGGCGCGGGCTGATGGCGGAGAACCTGGCGGACTCGCCGCAGGCGGCCCGCTCGGCGTACCGCAGGGCCCACGCGGGCGCGACGGCCCACGGCGACGCGCTCCTGCTCTCCTTCACCTGGCGCCACCTCGCCGGACTGGCCCTGCGGGAGGGCGAGTTGGCGGAGGCGCGGCACGGATTCACGGAGTCCCTGCGCATCCGCGAGGAACTCGGCTACCTGGTGGGCACGGCCCCGGCCCTCGCGTCCCTGGCAGAGGCCGAACCGGAACCGGACACGAAGGCGCGGTTGCGCGCGGAGGCGGGTCGGCTGTTCCGGTTGCTGGACGGTGTGCCGACGTGGTTGGCGGGAGTGTTGCCCGCGGCGGCGTAGGGCTGTCACGTCACGGGGCTCCGCCCCGGACCCCGCTGCTCAATCGCCGCAGGGGCTTAAATTACTAACCCGCAACGTGCTCCTGCACCAACAAGGTCACCGCGCCACAGTCCTGCGCCTCCAACGCATCCAGCAGCGCGCCATGCTGCCGCGCATCCACCGCGAGGTCGGCCGCGGCCCACCCCACCTGCCGATGCAGATCGTCGGCCACCCGGACCACCTGGTCGTTGCCCGCGAACGCGAGAACCGCCCGGTGGAAGGCCCGGTCGGCCTCCGCATACCCCGCCCGGTCCCCCACCGCGGCCGCCGCCGCCGTCGCACGGACCAGCGGCCGCAGCTCGGCCCACCGCGCGGGCGCCACCGTGCGCGCGAGCCGCGTCACCACCGGCACCTCGACGAGCGCCCGCACCTCCGCGAGCTCGGCCAGCTCGCGGTCGGAGCGCCGGGTCACCCGGAACCCCCGGTTGGGCACGACCTCGACCGCGCCCTCCCGCGCCAGCTGCTGCATCGCCTCGCGCACCGGCGTCGCCGAGACCCCGAAGCGCTCCCCCAGGGCCGGCCCCGAGTAGACCTCTCCGGGCGCGAGGTCGCCGGAGACCAGCGCGGCCCGCAGCGCGTCGAGCACCTGGCCGCGCACGGACGTCCGCTCGACCGCCCCGCGCGCCGCGAGTCCGGGCGCGGGCGGCTCGCTGTGGGTGTGCTCACCGCGGCTCTGCTCGGGGACGGAGGCCGGTGCGGACACGGGCGCGGAGGGCCGCGGCACCCAGACCGGCGTCGACCGCTGCTCCGGCACTCCCATGGAGGAGTCGCGTGCCGCGCGTGGTCTCGTCCGCTCCACCCCGGTCATCCCCTTCGCCGCCGTTCCTTGCCGTTTGTCCGAAGCTCAACGACGAACGATAGAGGGCCTTGCCGACAGTTCAAACCCCACCCCGGTCGGGTAAGGTAAGGCTTACCTGTAAACGATCAGGAATCGGTGACCCCCTCATGCCTCTCACCACGTCGGCGCTCGGTGCGCCTCCCAGCGCGGTCTCGGCCGCGTACGCCCGCCTCACCGAGGTGTTCCCGGGCCTGGGCGTCACCGAGGTACCTGCTGGTCAGGCGCTGCCCGAGGGTGCGGGCTGGGTGCACACCGAGCGGCTCGCCGAGGGCGGCGCCGCGCTCGACGCCTTCCTCGCGTGGGACAACGCACAGGTGCTCAAGGACTACGGCACCAGCGCCCGGCCCGACGTGATCGCGAGCTTCGGCCTGCACCGCTACGCCTGGCCCGCCTGCCTGCTGATCACCCTCCCCTGGTTCCTGCACCGCCGCGTGCCCCGGTTCCCGGCCTCCGAGGTCGCCTTCCAGCGCACGCTCGGCCGGCTGGCCGTCCACGTGACCGAGTTCGCCTGCCTCCCCGACGACCCGGCGGCGACGCTGCCCGGCGCCCGCGTCGTCCCCGACGAGGAGGCCCTGCGCGCCGAGGTCCGCGCGGCCGTCGCCGAGCACCTTCAGCCCGTGCTCGCCGGCTTCGGACCGCGGATGCGGCGCGGCCCGCGCGCCCTGTGGGGCATGGCGACGGACGAGATCGTCGAGTCCCTCTGGTACCTCGGCCACCTCCTCGGCGAGGAGCGGCGCGCCATGGCCGACCTGGAGGCGCTGCTGCCCGGCGCCACGAAGCCGTACGTCGGGAAGGCCGCGTTCCGCGAACTGACGGGCCCCGACGGGGAGTTGCTGCCGACCCGCGACCGCGCGAGCTGCTGCATGTTCTACACGCTGCGTCCGCAGGACACCTGTGTGACGTGCCCGCGCACCTGTGACGCGGACCGGGTCGACAGGCTCACCGCGGCCGCGGCGGCCTGAACCACCCGTTCGAGTGACGTAATTCGAACTCAACTCCCGTTTTACCGGCGGGAGTTCGAGCGTACGACCGCTTTACGCGCCCCCTTGCACACCAATGGCGTTCTCTTGCCCCGAAACCCCCTGCGGGGCCGGGCGGCTGGGCCAATATGGCGCCGTTCCGCCCTATCGCGATGCAAGGGACCCTTGATGAGACTGACCGACATATCGCTGGACTGGCTGCTTCCGGGCGCCGTACTGCTCCTGGGCATGCTGGCGGCGGTCGCAGTGCTCGCGCGCGGCAGGCGCGCCGGGGGCGCCAAGAAGGACGCGGGGATGTTCTCCGACGATTCGTGGGAACGCACCGAGGAGCGCCGCAGGCGCAAGGAGGCCGTCTACGGCACCGCTTCCTACGTGCTGCTGTTCTGCTGTGCGGCGGTCGCCGCCGCACTCTCCTTCCACGGCCTCGTGGGCTTCGGCCAGCAGAACCTGAACCTGTCCGGGGGCTGGGAGTATCTCGTCCCCTTCGGGCTCGACGGCGCCGCGATGTTCTGCTCGGTGCTCGCCGTGCGCGAGGCCAGCCACGGCGACGCCGCGCTCGGCTCCCGGATACTCGTGTGGACGTTCGCCGGCGCCGCCGCCTGGTTCAACTGGGTGCACGCACCCAGGGGCTTCGGCCATGCGGGCGCCCCGCACTTCTTCGCGGGGATGTCCCTCTCGGCCGCCGTCCTCTTCGACCGCGCCCTGAAGCAGACGCGCCGCGCGGCGCTGCGCGAACAGGGCCTGGTGCCGAGGCCGTTGCCGCAGATCCGGATCGTGCGCTGGTTGCGCGCACCCCTGGAGACGTACAACGCCTGGTCGTTGATGCTCCTGGAGAATGTGCGCACCCTCGACGAGGCCGTGGACGAGGTGCGGGAGGACAAGCGGGAGAAGACCGAGAACCGGATGCGCCAGCGCGAGCACCAGAAGCTGGAGCGTGCCCAACTGAAGGCGCTCAGCCGGGGTTTCGGCATGCGCGAACCACGACAGGTGGAGGCGGGCGCCTCCGGGCAGAGCGGCCCGGATTCCGTCATACCGGCGGCGGCCCCGGCGTCGGAACTCCCGCAGGGGGCACCGGCACCGGAACAGCTTCCGCTACGCACCCGCCCCTCACTCCAGGCCGTCAAAGGGATCCGCAGGTCCCGTGACCAGAAGGCGCCCGTCACCGTCGATCTGACGGCGGAGGACGATACGCAGGCGCTGCCCCGGCTCGACTCTCTGGAGCAGAAGCTCAAGGACCTTGAGCAGCAGCTCGGTTGAGCCCGTCCGTGGTACGGCGGCGTCGTGGAATCACGCGACGCCGCCGTCCAGTTCGAACCAGACCACCTTGCCCGTGGCATCCGGGCCGAGCGCCGCGACGCCCCAGGCGTCCGCGAGGGACTGCACCAGGATGAGTCCGCGCCCGTTGGTGCCGTGCGTACCGTCGTCGGCGTGCGGTACGCGTGGCCTGGGCCTGCGCGAGACGAAGTCGCGGACCTCGACCCGCAGGGAGCGCGAGCCCACGGTCGCCGTGAGTTCCGCCTCACAGTCCGTGTGCACCAGCGCGTTCGTCACGAGTTCGCTGGTCAGCAGCTCCGCCACCTCCGATCTTCCGGGCCTTCCCCAGTGCAGGAGGAGTTCGCGCAGTGCGCGCCGCACCTCCGGGACGGCCCGCAGGTCCGCCTTGCCGAGCTTGCGTTTGAGCTGCCTCGGCGGCCCGTCCCCCCGATCCGCCGTACTCACGGCGGCCCCCTTCTCGTACGTCATGGAGCCCCTGTCACCCACTGGGGCGCCCCCTCCTCGTGTCTGCCGTTCCATGGCCCCCGCCCACACGCGGCTCTCGATGCCTTCCTCGCTCCGGCCTCCTGCCGCTCGGCCTGCTCTCGAACGCGTACACGGGGATGAATGCCCCGCTGCCTGATCGGCACGCTTGTTGATTGGTCCACCACTTGCCGGGGTGTCCGGCGCCGCGCCGGGTAGGGAAGCGTGGGGACGCCGCCGGGGACCGGCACAGTACGAGCACCGAACAGCACCCGCAGGAGCACCGAAGGAGACGCCGTGCACGACGACCGACACCTCGTGGAAGGCCGACTCGACCGCGCGATGCGCCAATTCGTGCGGCCCGCGCAGTACGGGGCGCGGGTACCGCTGAGCATGAGCGTCTGGCACGCGCCGGGGGAACCGGTTCCGGTGGCCGAGGCCCTGGACGGCACGTACGAGCCCTTCGAGACCGGCACCGCGTGGGGAAAGCCGTGGTCGACGAGTTGGTTCCGCCTTCAGGGGCGGGTGCCCGAGGAGTGGGAGGGGCGCCGCGTCGAGGCGGTCGTCGACCCCGGATTCTCCGGGCAGGGGCCCGGCTTCCAGGCGGAGGGGCTGCTGTACGACGCGTCGGGTGTACCCCTCAAGGGCATCCACCCGCGCAACCGGCATCTGACGATCGCGGCGCGCGCGGCCGGCGGGGAGCCGGTGCATCTGCTCCTCGAGGCGGCGGCGAATCCGACGGTGCTGCGGGACTTCGAGCCCACCTTCCTCGGCGACGTACTGACCGCAGGGGATCGCCCCAACTACCGATTCCGCTCTGCCGATCTGGCCGTACTCGACGAGGAGGTCTGGCATCTCGTCCTGGACGTCGAGGTGCTCTCGGAGCTGATGCACGAGCTGGACGCGGACCGGGCCAGGCGGCACGACATCCTGCGCGCTCTGGAGCGGATGCTGGACGCCCTCGATCTGCACGATGTCCCCGGCACCGCGTCGGCGGCCCGCGCCGAGCTGGCCGAGGTCCTGTCCCGGCCCGCGCACGCGAGCGCGCACCGGGTCTCGGCGGCCGGGCACGCGCACATCGACTCGGCGTGGCTGTGGCCGCTGCGCGAGACGGTCCGCAAGGCCTCGCGCACGTTCGCGAACGTCACGGCGCTGGCCCGCGACTACCCGGAGCTGGTCTTCGCCTGCTCACAGGCGCAGCAGTACGCGTGGGTGAAGGAGCACCAGCCGCACATCTGGGAGCGCATCAAGAGGGCGGTCGCGGACGGGAACTGGTCCCCGGTCGGCTCGATGTGGGTGGAGTCGGACGCCAACATGCCCGGCGGCGAGGCCCTCGCCCGCCAACTGGTCCACGGCAAGCGGTTCTTCCAGGACGAGCTGGGCGTGGAGACGGAGGAGATCTGGCTGCCGGACTCCTTCGGATACACGGCCGCCTTCCCGCAGTTGGCGAAGCTCGCGGGCGCCAAGTGGTTCCTGACGCAGAAGCTGAGCTGGAACCAGACGAACAAGATGCCGCACCACACGTTCTGGTGGGAGGGCATCGACGGCACGCGGGTGTTCACCCACTTCCCGCCCGTCGACACCTACAACGCACAGTTCCACGCGAGCGAACTGGCGCGCGCGGAGCGGAACTTCGCGGAGAAGGGCGGCGCGTCCCGCTCCCTCGTCCCGTTCGGCTGGGGCGACGGTGGGGGCGGCCCGACCCGCGAGATGCTGGAGAAGGCGCGTCGGCTGCGCTCACTGGAGGGCTCGCCGCGCGTCGACATCGAGAAGCCCGCCGCGTTCTTCGAGGCCGCGCACGAGGAGTACGGGGAGCGGGCCCCCGTCTGGTCCGGCGAGCTGTATCTGGAGATGCACCGCGCCACGTACACCACGCAGGCGAAGACGAAGCAGGGCAACCGCCGCTCCGAACACGCCCTGCGCGAGGCCGAGTTGTGGTGCACGGCCGCCGCCCTGCACGACGCGGACTACGCCTATCCGTACGACGCCCTCGACCGGATCTGGAAGACGGTGCTGCTGCACCAGTTCCACGACATCCTGCCGGGTTCGTCGATCGCCTGGGTCCACCGGGAGGCCCGGGAGACCTACGCCCAGGTGCTCGCGGAACTGGACGACATCACGACCGGAGCCGTACACCGCCTCGGCGGGTCCGCGCCCTCCGCACTGAACGCCTCGCCGTACCCGCGCAGTGAAGTCGTCGCCCACGACGGACAGTTGACGCATGTGTACGTCGACGGACTCGGCGCCCGCTCCCTCACCGAGACCGCCGGACAGACCCACGGGCCCGGCGCGCACGCGGCGGCGACGCGGGAGACGGACTCGATCGTCCTCGCCAACGAACACCTCACGGTGACGATCGACAGCGACGGACTCCTCACCTCCGTAAGGGACTTGAGGGACGGCGGCCGCGAGACGCTCGCTCCCGGCAGCCGCGGGAACCTGCTGCAACTCCACCCCGACCACCCCACCCAGTACGACGCCTGGGACCTGGACGCCCACTACCGGCACACCCGCACCGACCTCACCCAGGCCGAGTCGGTGGAGCTGGTCGAGGAGGGCCCGCTGCGGGTCTCCGTGCGCGTCACCCGCCACTTCGGCAAGTCCCGGATCACGCAGGAGTACCGGCTCGCCGCGGACAGCCGCCGCCTCGACGTCGTCACGGACATCGACTGGCAGGAGTCGGAGAAGGTCCTGAAGGCGGCGTTCCCGCTGGACGTGCACGCGGAGCGGTCGTCGGCCGAGATCCAGTTCGGCCACGTCAACCGGCCCACGCACGCCAACACCGGCTGGGACGCGGCCCGTTACGAGATCTGCGCGCACCGCTGGCTGCGGGTCGCGGAGGAGGGCTACGGGGTCGCGCTGCTCAACGACTCCACGTACGGCCACGACGTGACGCGCGCCGCGCACGACGAGGGCCTCGGCACCACGGTCCGCCTCACGCTCCTGCGCGCCCCGCACTCCCCCGACCCGGAGACGGACCTGGGCACGCACCGCTTCACGTACGCGCTGCTGCCGGGCGCGAGCACCGGCGACGCGGTGGCGGAGGGGCTCGCCCTGAACCTGCCGCTGCGGATCGCGCCCGCCCCGGCCGTGACGCCGCTGGTCACGGTCGACAACCCGGCGGTCACGGTGGAGTCCGTGAAGCTCGCGGAGGACCGCAGCGGGGATGTCGTGGTGCGGCTCTACGAGTCGCGGGGCGGGCGCGCGAACGCGATGCTCACGGCGGCGTTCCCGGTGGCGGGCGCGGACGAGACGGACCTCCTGGAGCGGCCGCTGCGCGCGGCCGACACCTCGGACGCCGGCCTCGCCCTGTCCCTGCGCCCGTTCCAGATCCTGACGCTTCGGCTGCGGCCGGTGTGACGCGGAAGCCCTACGGGCGTGGCATGTTGCGGAGGTTGGAGCGGGCCATCTGCACCATCCGGCCCACTCCGCCGTCGAGGACGATCTTCGAGGCGGAGAGGGCGAAGCCCGTGACCATCTCGGCGCTGATCTTCGGCGGGATGGACAGCGCGTTGGGATCGGTGACGACATCGACCAGCGCCGGCCCCTTGTGCTTGAACGCGTCCTTGAGCGCGCCCTCGAGCTGCTTCGGCTTCTCGACGCGGACGCCATAGGCACCGGCGGCGCGGGCGATCGCGGCGAAGTCGGGGTTCTTGTTGGTCGTCCCGTACGAGGGGAGCCCGGCCACCAGCATCTCCAACTCGACCATTCCCAAAGAGGAGTTGTTGAAGAGGACGACCTTCACCGGCAGGTCGTACTGGACGAGGGTGAGGAAGTCGCCCATCAGCATCGAGAACCCGCCGTCGCCCGACATCGAGACGACCTGCCGGTTCCGGTCGGTGAACTGGGCGCCGATCGCCATCGGCAGCGCGTTCGCCATCGAGCCGTGCGAGAACGAACCAATGACGCGGCGCCGCCCGTTGGGCGAGATGTAGCGGGCCGCCCAGACGTTGCACATGCCGGTGTCGACCGTGAACACGGCGTCCTCGGCGGCGAGTTCGTCGACGACGGAGGCGACGTACTCGGGATGGATGGGGGTGTGCTTCTCGACCTTGCGGGTGTACGCCTTCACGACGCCTTCGAGCGCGTCGGCGTGCTTCTTCAGCATCCGGTCGAGGAACTTGCGGTTCGACTTGGGCTTCACGCGCGGCGTGAGGCAGCGCAGCGTCTCGCGTACGTCACCCCAGACCGCGAGGTCCAGCTTCGAACGCCTGCCGAGGTGCTCGGGCCGCACGTCGACCTGGACGATCTTGACGTCCTTCTGCGGCAGGAAGGCGTTGTACGGGAAGTCGGTGCCGAGCAGGATCAGGAGGTCGCACTCGTGGGTGGCCTCGTACGCGGCGCCGTACCCGAGCAGGCCACTCATGCCGACGTCGTAGGGATTGTCGTACTGAATCCACTCTTTTCCACGCAAAGCATGTCCGACCGGCGACTTGATCTTCTCGGCGAACTCCATGACCTCGGCGTGCGCGCCCGCGGTGCCGCTGCCGCAGAACAGGGTGACCTTTCCGGCCTCGTCGATCAGCTCGACCAGCTTGTCGATCTCGGCGTCGCCGGGGCGGATGCTCGGCCGGGAGGTGACGATCGCGGTCTCGATGGACTTCTCGGGCGCGGCCTCGTCGGCGACGTCACCGGGGAGGGTCACGACGCTGACGCCGGACTGGCCGACGGCGTTCTGGATGGCGGTCTGCAGGACGCGCGGCATCTGCTTCGGGCTGGAGATCATCTCGCTGTAGTGCGAGCACTCGGAGAACAGCCGGTCGGGGTGGGTCTCCTGGAAGAAGCCGAGGCCGATCTCGCTGGACGGGATGTGCGAGGCGAGGGCGAGGACCGGGGCCATCGAGCGGTGGGCGTCGTAGAGCCCGTTGATGAGGTGCAGATTGCCGGGCCCGCAGGAGCCGGCGCACGCGGTCAGCTTCCCCGTGACCTGCGCTTCCGCGCCCGCGGCGAAGGCGGCGGTCTCCTCGTGCCGTACGTGGACCCAGTCGATCGCGTCGTTGCGCCGGATCGCGTCGACGACCGGGTTGAGGCTGTCGCCCACGACTCCGTACATGCGCTCGACGCCCGCGCGGACGAGGATGTCGACGAACTGCTCGGCGACGTTCTGCTTGGCCATGACTCACGCGCCCTTTCGGAACCCGGTCTCCGCGTTGCTTCTCAGCTCTTCCGGGTTCCATGAATTCATACGGGGCGTGCTCACGCCTCCCAGACGGCCGCGGCCGTTCGGTCGTCGGCGTATCCCTTCACCCGGACCTGGGTGTCCGCGAGGAACGTGGCGAGGCCCGGAGGATCGGCGTCCGCCCACCTGTTCGCCAGGTGGCGGGCGAGATCCGGCTCGCCGCGGAACGGTTCGGCGAGGCCCGGCGAGCAGAGCAGCAGCGTGTCCCCCGGTCGGGCGACGGAGGCGCGGAACCGGAAGGCGTCGCGGGGTGGCGGGGGCGCGGGTTCGTAGGGGCTCGGGGGTGTCGTGATGTTGAGGTCCATCGTGAGCCGGTCGGCGTCCGGGGGCTCGGCGGGCGGCGTCGAACCGAAGCCGACGACGGGTGCGCCGCTCTGCTCGGCGATGCTCGGCTCTATGTCCCGCCACTCGCCGTCCCGCAGCCGGAAGAGTCCGCCCTCGCCGACGCCGAAGAACACGCGGGTGCGGCATGCCGGGTCGGCGGGCAGCAGCAGGCAGCGCAGCGTCGCGGCGTACTGCTCCGGGTCGAGGCCCTGTTCGGTGGCGCCGGCCCGCAGCTTGCCGAGGCTGCGGTCGGTGAGCCGGTGCAGGCCGGACTTCAGGTCGCCCCTGCGGCCCGCCCGCACGTCCTCCGCGAGCCGCGTGTGGCTGAGCCCGACGGCCCGCCCGATCCACTCGCAGACCTCGGCGGCGGCCCGGTGCGCGCCGGGCGTGGCGCGGGCGCCGGTGGCCATCGCGACGAGAATCAGCGCGGTCGCCCCCGTCCCGAACCGCGCGGTGAGCAGACTGTCGCGCCGCAGCTCGCCCCGGTACCGCGCGGAATCCCCCCGCACGGACACGGCCCGCAAGGTCGACACCCCGCACCGCGCCCCGTCGAGCACGGTGTCCGCGACGAGATCGTCCAGATCCTCCGGATCGGCGAGGGGAAGCGCGCTGGGCTCCGCATCGTAGGTGGGCGGACCGTCGCCTACGTAGATGACGGGGGCGGCGTGGGGCGGGGCCGGGTGGATCTCTTCGGCGCGAGGGGCCTCCGGCGGGAGTGGGGGTGCCTCCGGTGGGGCCAGAGGGGCCGGTGGGGCTTCTACGCGGGGTGCTTCCGGTGGAGGGGGAGGCGCTTCGGGCAGGGGCGGGACGGTTGCGGACTGAGGCGTGTCCGGCAGGGGTGGCGCGGCTTCGGGCGGGGGCGGAGCCTCCGGCAGGGGCGGCGCGACTTCCGGAGGTGGCGGTGGTTCCGCCTCGGGTGCGTCGGCGCCGGGTTCGTCCGGGACTGGTGGGGTGGTCCAGACGTGGTGTGTCTCCGGGTACGGGGCGTGGCGGGGCTCCGGTACCGCCGAGGGCGGCGGAGAGTGCGGGGACGCGACCGCTCCGGCCGAGGTGAAGCGGTCGTCCAGGGTGTCCGGGGTCGGGGTCGGCCCGGTGTCCTCGGCGGCGGCCTCGTTGTCGTACAACTTCCCCCACCAGTCGTCCCCTTGGGCCGGGTGACCGGTGGGCCTCTCCCCCTGCTGGCTCATGCCCTCATTGTCCACGGCACGGGCCGTACGAAAACGGGGCATCGGGAAAAGCCCACCGAAATGGGCCCGCCGGGCGGCCCCACCCCCCACGGGAGGACCACCCGGCGGACCGGATCGGGTGAGCGTCCGAACTAACGCACGTCGTACGCTCTATTCACCGTCTGCGTGACCGAGTTCCCCTTCGTGTCGGCCAGTTGGACCTTCAGGGTGACCTGCTTGCCGGAGGCACCCTCGTGGTCGACCGCCGCCGTCCACTTGCCGTCCCGCTTCGAGGTCTTCGCCTCCGTCCAGGTCTCCCCGCCGTCGTACGAGTACGAGAGTGCCGCCTTCGTCAGCGCGCCCGGCTCGTAACCCGCGTGCCCCGTTGCCGACAGGTCAATCTTCTGGCCGTCCCGCGCCGCGAGGGTCTTCATGTCGTCCTCGGGGAACGTCATCCGCGGGAAGAGCAGCGGGATGCCCTGCGAGTACGTGTTCTCCTCCTCGTGCGAGCGGAACGACCATGTCGTCGTGGTCTGCGGGGAACGTAGCCAGACCTTGCCGCCGTTCAGCTTCATCGTGTTGAGGGTCAGTTCGTACGCCGCGTCCTCGGACGGGACCGTGAAGACGCCGTACGGCCAGCCGGTGGAGCCGAGGCTCTCCCCGTTCCGCTTCAGCTCGACGTTGCCGATGTCGCCGAACGAGCCCTGGACCCCCTGGTGTTCGCCGTCGCCCCAGAATCCGGGGGCGACACCGATCAGATTGCCCTGGCGTTCCGCGGCGAGCGTCTGCTTGCCGGAGGCATCGAGCGGCGTAGTGGGAGCCATCGCGCCGCCGTACCACTCCTCGGCGCGCTTCTCGCCCTTCTCGTACGTCCGCACCGGGTCGATCATGAACTCGCCCCACGGGAAGCTGCTGGACACCTGGTGGCCGTAGCCGGTCGCGCCGGGCGAGTACAGCTCGGTGCGGGTGGACGGCGCTGCGACCAGGGCGAAGTCCCCGAAGGAGGTGGTCAGGCCGTTCGGGCGGGACACCGACGGCAGGTCGACGTAGTCCGTGGCCGCGCCCATCGCCTTGTACGTGGCCTTGTTCGTGGCGAGGTTCCGGTCCGACACCCGGTAGCCGCGGTCGTCGCGGATCTGCCCGGTCTCGGGGAACGCGAGCGTGTAGACGTACGGGCTCTTAGCCGTCGCCTTCCAGCGGAGTGTCGTGCTCCCGGCCGCGATCCGCTCCGCGAGCGCCGCACCCTCCGCCTTCTCAAGGCCGAGCATAGGGATCGCCGCGCCGACGAAGCCGACCGCCGGGTACCAGCGGCCCGCGGCCTCTCGATACAGGACGACCCCCTTGACGCCCGCCTTGATCGCGGCCTGCGCGACCGCGCTCGCGGAGCCACCCTCGGGCAGCTTCACCAACGCCAACTTGCCCTTGGCGGCGGCCAGTTCATCGGCCGTTCCGGCACCCGCCGAGACGATCTCGGAGGTCCCCGTACCGTCGAGGTTCGAGGAGTTCGTGGAGCCGGTCACCGGGTGCAGCGCGGGCCCGTCGACCACACCGAACTCGCTGATCTGCGGGGCGGCCGCACGCCAGAAGCTGTCGAACTCGAAGTCGCCGTCGCGGACTTCACCCTGGACGTCGGCGTAGTAGCCGCGCACGGTGCGCGAACCCTGAATGCTCGCCGCGTGCAGCCAGTTGTCCTCACCGAAGGTGCGGGCGAACCCCAGGGTGGCGCCGCGCACCTCGCTCTCCCGGTCCGTCTTCACGCTCAGCCTGTGGGCCTTGCGGGCGTCGAGGACGACGGTGGTGTCCTTGGTGAGGTTCAGCTGCGGACGCCCCAGGAACGTCGCGGACGCGATCAGCGTGCCCTCGGTCTCCGGCGTCGCGACGAACGCGGACAGGGCGTACGCACCGGGTCTGACCTGGTACGTCTGGTCGGCGGCGCCGTCGTTGACGCGCCGCTCACCGGACGCATCGTCGGTGCCGACGAGGTCGAGCGAGGACCCGGCGGTGGCCGGATTCCCCTGACGGTCGACGACCTTGACGCGCAGGGTGATGGTCTCCGGCTGGACGTACAGGGAGAACGGGGTGCTGAGGTGCGCGCCGCCGGGCCCCGTGGCGAGGACGCGGCCCGTGACGTCGCCGTACTGGGCCTTCTTGAGGTGTGCGGTCGGGTCGACGGTCAGCGGGACCTGGGCGGTGCCGCCCGCCGGGACGGTGACCGTCCGGACGCCGAGCCGGGCGACCGCGGACTTCACGGCGGAGCCGTCGTTGCCGGTGACACCGTCGACGTCGAGGCTCAACTTCACTGGTTTGTCAGTGGTGTTGGTGTACGGCACCTGGACGGTGGTGCGGTCGCTGCTGTCCTGCGGCCAGTTGAAGGTGCCGCCCTGCACGGCGCCCGCGCCGAGGACCTTCTGGTCGACGGCGGCCTTCACGTCGAGCCGGCCGCCGCCGGCCTCCCGGACGTCACCGGGGATGTCGGCGTCGGCGGACGCGACGAGCGCCTGCTTGATCTTCTGCGCCGTCCAGTCGGGGTGGCGCTGCTTGACGAGCGCGGCGGCGCCCGCGACGTGCGGTGTCGCCATCGACGTACCGCTCATGGACTGGTACGCGTACACGCCCCGGCCGCCCGCGGCCGCCGCCTTGATGGCGACGCCCGGTGCCGCGATCTCGGGCTTGAGGGTGTGCGTGCGCCGCACGGGGCTGCGGCTGGAGAAGCTCGCGGTCTCGTCGTCGCTGTCGACGGCGCCGACGGTGAGGACCTCGGGCACGCAGCCCGGCGAGGAGACCGTGTTGAGGCTCGGCCCGGAGTTGCCCGCCGCGATGACGAAGAGCGTGTCCTTCGAGGACCGCGCGAGTTCCTGCGTGGCCTGCGACATGGGGTCGGAGCAGTCCAGCTCGTCCGGGTTGCCCAGCGACATGGACACCACGTCGGCCTTCTGGTCGACGGCCCACTGCATGCCGGCGATGATCCATGAAGTGGCGCCGGAGCCACCGTCATTGAGGACCTTGCCGTTGAGCAGGGTGGCGCCCGGGGCGACGCCCTGCTCCTTGCCGCCGCTCGCCGCGCCGGAGCCGCCGACCGTGGACGTGGTGTGGGTGCCGTGGCCCTGGTGGTCGTCGGCGTCGGCGGAGTCGGTGAAGTTCTTCGACTCGGCGACGCGGCCCTTGAGGTCGGGGTGTTCGGTGTCGACGCCGGTGTCGAGGACGGCGACCTTGGTGCCCTTGCCGTCGTAGCCCGCGGCCCACGCCTCGTCGGCGCGCACCTGCTTCGTGGAGTCGGCGAGCAGCGACTCGACCTTGGCGTCGAGCCACAGCTTCTTCAGGTCACCGGCCGCGCGGGAGCGGGGACTTGAGATGTCGTCCCAGAAGTCGGCGGCCTTCTTCTTGTCGGCCTTCAACGCGACGCCGTCGACCGGGTCGAGGACGAGGCCGCGCTGTGCGCCGCGCGGTGCGACGGGAGCGCTGCGGGCCACGTCGACGGACTTGTCGTAGGTGGCGATGAGCGGCAGCGTCGCGCTGTGCCGGTCGTCGTAGCCCTGCCGGATCAGGCCGGTGACGTTGAAGAGTTCCTCGTCGACGCGGCCCGCGGCGAGCGCCTTCGCGGCGCTGTCCGGGTAGACGTACAGGTCCTTGCCCGACTGCCTGGTCTGGAGCAGCGGGGTGCTGCCGTCGGCGGCGGGCAGCGCCGCCGCCGTGGCGCGTCCTTCGGCGTCGGTGGTGACGACGACGCGGTCGCCTGTGACCAGCGTGACCGTGACCGCGGAGCTCTTGGCAGCGGAGTTCTTGGCAGCGGCCGCGGGGCTGCCGACGAGCGGCCGGCCGCCGTCCGGGGTCCTCCCCTCCAGGGCCCCGGACGGGACGGCCACCGTGATGCCCAGGACGACGGCGGTCGCCGTGCCCAGGGCCGCACGCGATATCGGGCGCATCGCTCTCCCCAAGTAGAAGCGCGGGTCAATACGGGCCAAAGGCCGTATTCCCGGCGGGTGTTGGTGCTGCGGTGGCGCCACATTGGCAGAGTGATGGCCGGTACAGGGAAGATGGGTGCGGCGGGAATGTGCCGTGGCCGTTTCCCGCCACGGGGGAGGTGTTGGAACGGTTCACCGGGGAGGGGATCGCCGCATGCTGCACGCGATAGGTCTGGACGAGGGGCACGAGGCGGCCTACCGGGCGCTCGTCGCGGTGGGCGCGGCCGACGTCCCCGACCTGGCACGGCGGCTCACCCGCGCCGAGCACGAGACCGAGCACGCGCTGCGCCGCCTGGAGCAGCACGGGCTCGCCGCCCAGTCCTCGGCGCGCCCCGGCCGCTGGGTCGCGGCGCCGCCGGGGGTCGCGCTCGGCGCGCTGCTCACCCAGCGGCGGCACGAGCTGGACGAGGCGGAGCTGGCGGCGGCCCGGCTCGCCGCGGAGTTCCGGGCGCAGGCCACCGAGCCCGCCGCGCACGACCTGGTCGAGGTGGTGACCGGGGCGGCGGCCGCGGCCCAGCGGTTCCTGCAGATCCAGCTCGGCGCGACCGAGGAGGTGTGCGCGCTGGTCACCGGCAACCCGATCGCGGTGCCTGCCACGGAGAACGACGCGGAGGAGCAGGCCGTCAGCCGGGGCGTCGGCTACCGCGTCGTCCTCGAACGCGAGGTGCTTGCCATGCCGGCCGGGCTGACCGAGCTGTCGGCGGCGATCGGCAGGGACGAGCAGGTGCGGGTCGTGGACCGGGTGCCGACGAAGCTGGTGATCGCCGACGGGACGCTCGCCATGGTGCCGCTGACCCGGCACGCCGCCGAGCCCGCCGCGCTCGTGGTGCACGCGAGCGGACTGCTCGAGACGCTGAGCGGACTCTTCGAGGCGGTATGGCGGCAGGCGCTGCCGCTGCGCCTCGGGGCGGCGGGCGAGGTGACGGAGGCCGGCACGGAGGGCCCCGACGGCCTCGACCTGGAGATCCTCTCGCTGCTGCTCGCCGGCCTGACCGACGCGAGCGTGGCCAAGCAGCTGGACCTGGGGCTCAGGACGGTGCAGCGGCGGGTGAAACGCCTGATGGAGCTGGCGGGCGTGACGACGCGACTGCAACTCGGGTGGCATGCGTACGAACGGGGCTGGGTGGCCCGCTGACCCCTCTGAGCCCGCTGAGCCCTCTGTTTCCTCATTGAGACTCCGTTGACCTGCGCTTTCGCCGCACGTGGGGGACCCTGTGCACATGGGAGCGTGGGAACTCCTCCTGGTCGGCGCCGTGATGGTGCTGGGCCTGTGCGGGGTGCTGGTGCCGGGCGTACCCGGGTCCTGGCTCGTGTGGGCCGCGGTCGCCGTCTGGGCGCTGCGGGACCCGAACGGGCTGGCCTGGGGTGTCCTCGTCGGCGCCACCGCCGTCCTGCTGGCCTCCCAGGTCCTGCGCTGGCAACTGCCACCACGCCGCCTCCGCCAAGCGGGCGCCACCCGCCGCCTGGAGTTCTGGGCAGGCGCGGGCGCGGTGATCGGATTCTGCGTGGTGCCTGTGGTCGGGGCCGTGCCGGGTTTCATGGGCGGGATCTACGTATCGGAACGGCTCCGGCTCGGAGGCCACGGCGACGCCCTCGCGTCGACACGCACGGCGATGCGGGCGGGCGGCTCCAGCGTGCTGGCGGAACTGTTCGCGTGCCTGTTGATCGTGGGGGCGTGGTTGGGCGCGGTCATCTGGGGGTGAGTCCCCTGCCACTTTGCCAAACGATTACCCTCGGGAGTCCGTCCACACTGGAGAGACAGACCTCGCATGCACTCCCTGAACCTGGCCGCCGCGGCGGAGCCCACCGGCGGCCTGGCCGGCTGGGCGGCCGACCTCATCGGCACGCTCGGCGGCCCCGGCGCCGGTCTCCTGATCGCCCTGGAGAACCTCTTCCCGCCGCTGCCGAGCGAGGTCATCCTGCCGCTCACCGGTTTCGCCGCGAGCATGGGCACGATCACGCTCGTCTCGGCCGTCGTATGGACGACGCTCGGCTCGGTCGTCGGCGCGGCGGTCCTCTACTGGATCGGCCGGGTCATCGGCCGCGAGCGGATGTACGCGCTGTGGGGCCGGATTCCGCTGGTGAAGGTCTCCGACCTGGAGAAGACGGAGGCCTGGTTCCAGCGGCACGGCACGAAGGCGGTGCTGCTCGGCAGAATGGTGCCGATCTTCCGCAGCCTGATCTCGATCCCGGCGGGCGTGGAGCGGATGCGCCTGCCGGTGTTCCTCACGCTCACCGCGATCGGCTCACTGATCTGGAACGCGGCCCTGATCCTGGCCGGGTACTGGCTGGGCGATCAGTGGGATCTCGTGGAGCGGTACGTCGGGGTGCTCTCGAAGGTGGTGCTCGGTGCGGCGGTGATCGCGCTCGTGGCGTATGTGATCGTGCGCTGGCGGAGCCGCGCGAAGCGCGACGCGTAAGGATGGGCGAGGGGGCTGGCGTGGACGACGTACGGGAGTTGCCCGCTGCCGGGCCGGTTCGGCTGTGGCTTGTCACGACGGGCCCGGGGAGCGCTCCGCCGGGGGACGGCGCCGGTGTCCTCGACACCGAGGAGGCGCGGAGGGCCGCCGCCTTTCGGTTTGACCGGCATCGGGTGCGGTACGTCGCCGCGCACCTGGCGCTCCGCGGCATCCTGGGCGAACGGCTCGGGCGCGCCCCCGGCGACGTACGGTTCACGCGTCTGGCCTGCCCCGGCTGCGGGGGGCCGCACGGCCGGCCGGCCCTCGCGGACGCCCCGGGACCGCACTTCTCCCTCTCCCACAGCGGTGACCTCGCCCTGGTGGCGCTGGCCCCCGCGCCGGTCGGCGCCGATGTGGAGGAGTTGCCTTCGGCCGAGGTCGCCGAGGAGCTCACGGCGGTGCTGCACCCGCGTGAGCGCGCGGAGCTGGCGGCGCTCGCGGGATCGGAGGAGCGCCGGTTCGCCGTCGCCCGCGCCTGGGTCCGCAAGGAGGCCTACCTGAAGGGGCTCGGCACGGGGCTTTCGCGCGGCACCGACCGCGATTACGTGGGCGCCCTGGCCGACTCCCCCGGCGCCCCGGACGGCTGGTCGCTGCGCGACGTGCCGGTGCCCGAGGGGTACACGGCGGCGGTCGCGCTCGGCCCGGGGGCGTAGGTCTCCGGAGGAGGAGACCGTCCGGGTCGCCGCACCTCCTCCGCTCAGAGGGAGCCCTCCAGTGTGAGCAGTTCGACCTTGCGTTCCAGGCCGCCCGCGTAACCGGTCAGTGTGCCGTCCGCGCCGATCACTCGGTGGCAGGGGCGCACGATCAGCAGCGGGTTGGCGCCGACCGCGCCACCGACGGCCCGGACGGCGGCGCGCGAGGCGCCGATGCGGGCGGCCACTTCGCCGTACGTGGTGGTGGCCCCGTACGGCACGTCGTCGAGCGCGTCCCAGACCCGGCGCCGGAACTCGGTGCCCTCGGGCTTCAACTCCAGCTCGAATTCCTTGAGTTCACCGGCGAAGTACGCGGCGAGCTGCCGCTCGGCATCGGCGAACCGGGCGGGGTCGCGCACCCACCCCACACTGACCACACGGCCGCCCTTTTGCTCGGGCACGGAGAGGGAGGTGAGGGCGCCGGAGGAGTCGGCGGTGAGCAGGAGCTCGCCGAGCGGGCTGGCCAGGGTCGTGTAGTAGGTCGTGCGGAGTTCGGTGCTGGGGCTGGTGTTGTTACTCACAACTGTCCTTCTGCGGTGAGGTGTTGGCGCGCGTACGAGCGCCAGGGGCGCCACGCGTCAGTGGTCATGGAGTCGTCTTCCTCTGGCACACCCACGTCCGGGTCGCCCAGGGCACGCAGGCGGATCAGGGCGGCCGTGCGCGGGGACATGCCGGGCAGCGTGCGCAGCGTCGCTTCGGCGCCGTCGCGGTCGGCGCCCGGGTCGAGGCGGAGCGCGCCGATGTGCAGGGCGCGGGCGAGCGCGCCGAGCGTGCCCGGCTCGTCCGCCAGCTCACCCGGCGCGGGGAACAGCCGGTCGACGCTGCCACTGGGCGCGTCGAGCCGCTTGCCGTACCGCTCGACGAGCCGCGCGGCCTCGACCGGCCCTGCGACCAGGCGCAGCGCCAGTTCGTCGGGGTCTGCGGCGCCCGGCGAGCGCAGCCCCGGCCGGGCGGCGACCAGCGGGGCAAGTCGCGGGTCGAGGGCGAGCCGCTCGTCGATCGCATACGGGTCGGCGTCGAGGTCGAAGAGGCGGCGCAGGCGGCCGACGGCGGTGGTCAGGTCGCGCAGATCGGTCAGCTGGAGACGTGCGTCCAGCCAGCCACCCCGGTTCTCGGCCTGCGCGCCGGGCTGGTCGTGCGTGGTCTCGTCGACGCGTACGACACCGGTGCCGTACGGGAGCCGCAGCGCGCGCCGGAAGGTGCGCGCGCCGGGCCGACCGGTCAACTCCTCGACTCCATCGAGGAGTTCGGAACCCAGCAGGTCGAAGACGGGGCCGGCCTGATACGCGCCGCGATGGGCGAGGCGCAGCGGGATGCCGGCGGCGGGTGCCACGGCGCGCCGCTTGTCCGGCGCCTCGGCGCGCAGCTGCGTGGGGGTGCGGGCGTACACCTCGCGGATCGTGTCGTTGAACTGCCTGACGCTCGCGAACCCGGCCGCGAACGCGATCTCGGTGACCGGGAGCGGGGTCGTCTGCAGCAGCACGCGTGCGGTGTGGGCGCGCTGGGCTCGGGCGAGTGCGACCGGGCCGGCGCCCAGCTCGGCGGTGAGCTGGCGCTGCACCTGGCGGGCGCTGTAGCCGAGCCGGGTGGCGAGCCCACCGACGCCCTCGCGGTCGACGATGCCGTCGCCGATGAGCCGCATCGCGCGGCCCACGACGTCGGCGCGTACGTTCCAGTCGGCCGAGCCCGGCACCGCGTCGGGGCGGCAGCGGCGGCAGGCCCGGAAGCCCGAGCCCTGGGCCGCGGCGGCGGTGGCGTAGTAGCGGACGTTGTGCCGCTTCGGGGTGACCGCGGGGCAGCTCGGCCGGCAGTAGATCCCCGTGGTCTCGACGGCGAAGAAGAACTCCCCGTCGAACCGCGCGTCGCGGCTGCGGACGGCTTCGTAGCGCGTGTCTTCGTCGGTCATCACGCATCCAGTGTCCCGCGAGCCGTGCCACCCGGCTGGCGGGAATCGGACGCGAAGCTACCCATCAAGCCTCCGCGGTCGGCAAGCAAATCAAGCACCCGGCGGCGGGTGCCCAAATCCAGCCCCGCTCTTGGACGAGAGCCGGCGGGGTCCGGGGCAGAGCCCCGAGGCCGGAACCCCGGGGCGGCGGCCACCCGGCCTGCTTGCGCGGCACCGGGGGCCGCCTTGCCCACCCTGCCGCCCAAGGCGGCAGATTGCCCAAGGCGGGTGGCAGCCACCCGATGCGCCCCGGGCAGCGGGTGCGCGAATCAAGCCCCGCTCGGGACGAGAGCGGGCGGGGTCCGGGGCAGAGCCCCGAGACCGCGCCCCCGGTGCAGGCCGGACGGTTAACGGAGGTGGCCCCGTTTCGCCTCAAGCGCCGCACGGCCCTCCGCCCCCCGCTGCTTCCACACCTTCCGCATGTCCGCCCGCAACCTCGCATCCGTCCGCGCCGCGAGCCGCTCGTTCTCACGCAGCAGCTTGCGGTAGCTGTCGAGGCGGCGCTGGTGCAGCGAACCGTCCTCCAACGCCGCCAGCACCGCACACCCCGGCTCGACCGTGTGCGCGCAGTCGTGGAACCGGCAGTCCTCCGCCAGCGCCGCGATCTCCGCGAAGACCTGCCCGACGCCGCTTTCCGCGTCGTACAGGCCGACCCCGCGCAGCCCCGGCGTATCGATGAGCACGCCGCCGCCCGGCAGGGCGAACAGGTTCCGGGTGGTCGTGGTGTGACGGCCCTTGCCGTCCATGTCGCGGACGGCCCGGACGTCCATCACGTCCTCGCCCATCAACGCGTTGGCCAGCGTCGACTTCCCGGCCCCCGACTGGCCGAGCAGCACGGACGTACCGTCGGCGACGACCGCCCGCAGCACCTCCGTACCGTTCCCGTCGTGCGCGCTGACGGGCAGCACCTGCACGCCGGGCGCGGTCGTCTCGACGTCCGAGACGAGGTACGACAGGCCGACCGGGTCCGGCACGAGGTCGGCCTTGGTGAGGACGACCAGGGGCTGCGCGCCCGATTCCCAGGCCAGGGCGAGGAACCGTTCGATCCGCCCGAGGTCGAGCTCGGCCGCGAGGGAGACCGCGATGATCGCGTGGTCGACGTTCGCGGCGAGGATCTGCCCCTCGGACCGCTTCGAGGACGTTGAGCGCACGAAGGCGGTCCGGCGCGGCAGATACGCCTGTACGTAGCGGGGGTCGGCGCCCGCCGGGTCGACGGCGGCCCAGTCGCCCGTGCAGATGACCTTCATGGGGTCGCGGGGCACGACGTACTCGGTGTCGGCGTGCACGACCCCTTCCGGCGTGACGAGGTCGCACCGCCCGCGGTCGACGCGCAGCACCCGGCCGGGCACGAGGCCGCGCTCGGCGTAGGAGGCGAACATGTCCGCCCAGTCGGCGTCCCAGCCGTACGCGTCGAGAGCGGCGGTGGCAGTGCCACCTGAAGCAGGGGAACCAGAAGAAGTGGAGCCAGAAGTACTGGAACCAGAAGAGATGGAAGACAAGGGGTGACCCTTCAGAGGGTGGCCCCGGCGCAGGTAATGCAGAGAAAAAGGGTGAGGTCAGCCGGTGGCCACAGAGGTGGACTTGATGAGCTTCCGGATGCGGGCAGCGCCCTTCGCAACGACAGCCATCGGTCGACACCTCCTCGATCACGCACTCGGCGCGCACTCCACGGTGGCAGCGGCCACCCCAACGCCGACGACGATAACCACGGCCCCCATGCGGCCGCCACCGGTTTTTCACGTGGTCGACCCCGAGGTCGGTGGACGTCACACACATCGAACACGCACCATGACACGGTGTCACTTCCCCACCAGCCCCAGCAGCCCGAAGACCCCGAGCAGTCCCAACAGACGCCCCTGCCCCGGCACATGGTCGTGTGCGGCGACGACGCGTTGGCCGAACGGCTCGGCACCGAACTGCGCGAGCTGTACCGCGCCCAGGTCACCATCGTCGTACCGTCGACGCGCACGGCGGGCGAACCCGCGCAGGGCGGCGGCCGGATGCGGGCCGCCGCGCTGCTGAGCCGGGTGCAGGCCGCGATGGGCCGGCTCGCGCCGTCCGACGACGACTCGCTCGCCGGTCAAGCACCGCGCGTCATGGAGGCCGCGGTGCTCAGCGAGGACGCGCTGACGGAGGCGGGCGTGGCGCGGGCGGACGCGCTGGCCCTGGTGCACGACGACGACGAGACCAATATCCGCGCCGCGCTGGCGGCCCGCCGCCTCAACCCCCGACTGCGCCTCGTCATCCGGCTCTTCGACCGCAAGCTCGGCCAGCACCTGGCCCAACTCCTCGACCAGGCGGCCGTGCTGGCGCAGCCGGACCTCGCCGCGGAGGGCCTCGACACGTCCACCACCATCCTGTCCGACGCGGACACGGCGGCGCCCGCGCTCGCCGCGACCGCCGTGGCGGGCACCGGCAAGGTCGTGCAGGCCGACGGGCTGCTGCTGCGCGCGATCGAGCGCGCCCCGCGCGGCCGGGGCCGGGCCGCCGCCCCCGGCCTGTGCACGCTCGCGATCCTCTCCTCGTCGAACAACGACCCGTCGGACACGGAGGGTTCGGACACCTCGGGCCAGGAGGAGCCACTGCTGCTGCCGGACGACCGGGAGATCGCGGCAGCGGTCGGGCGCGGCAGCGTCGTCCTCGACACCGTCACCCCGACGGAACCCGCGCTGCCGCCGCGGCGCCTCGCCGCGCGGGCGCTGCCGCTCGGCTCGCTGTTCTCGCGCCGGGTGCGCTGGTCCCTGGCCGTGCTCGTGGTGTGCGTGCTCGGTCTCGCGCTCGCCACCTGGGCGACGACCGAGTCGAACCCGTGGCGGGCCGGTTATCTCACCATGCTCGACCTGTTCGCCATCGACGAGCCGGCGATCGGCGAGCCCGCGGCCCGGCAGATCATCCAACTCCTCACCGGATTCGCCGGGTTGCTGCTGCTGCCCGTGCTCATGGCCGCGGTCCTGGAGGCGATGGGCACCTTCCGCACCGCCTCCGCGCTGCGCCGCCCGCCGCGCGGCCTTTCCGGGCACATCGTCCTGCTCGGCCTCGGCAAGATCGGCACCCGCGTCCTGGCCCGGCTGCACGAACTCGGCGTCCCCGTCGTGTGCGTGGAGGAGAACCCGGAGGCCCGCGGCATCCCGCTCGCCCGCAGGCTGCGCGTGCCGACGGTCATCGGCGACGTACGCGACGAGGGCGTCCTGGAGGCCGCCAAGGTGTCCAGGTCGCACGCCTTCCTCGCCCTCACCAGCCTCGACACCACCAACCTCGAGGCCGCGCTCTACGCCCGCTCGGTCAAGCCGAACCTCCAGGTGAGCCTGCGCCTGTACGACGACGCCTTCGCCACCGCCGTCTACCGCACGCTGCGCGCCGCCCACCCGCGCGCCCTCACCCGCAGCCGCAGCGTCACGACCCTCGCGGCGCCCGCCTTCGCGGGGGCGATGATGGGGCGGCAGGTCCTCGGCGCGATTCCGGTCGAGCGCCGTGTGCTGCTGTTCGCCGCGCTGGACGTGGCGGGCCATCCGCACCTGGAAGGGCGTACGGTCGCCGCGTCGTTCCGGGCCGGTGCCTGGCGTGTGCTCGCCGTCGACTCCACCGCGCCCGGCGAACGGCGGACCGACCTCGGGGCGGCCCCGGAGGAGGACGAGTCGAACCCGGGGCCCGGGCCCGTCTGGGAGATGGACCCCGGCTATGTGCTGCGGCCCACCGACCGTGTCGTCCTCGCCGCCACCCGCAGGGGCCTCGCCGAACTCCTGGACTCGCAGTCGTCGCAGCCGGCGTACGCGTCGCATCAGTAAGCCGACCCCGCTCCGGCCCGGCCGCCCCGTCACGGTGACGGGCCGGGCTCGGCCGCGTCCGGATGGCCGGTATTGCGGGTCCCGCCGGGCTCGCTCCCGCTGTACCCTCGCCCTAGTATCCGTTTCATCCGATTTGATCGGTTTACCCGATACGGCAATCTAGGGAAGGTGGTCGCCCGTGGCCAGTGGCCTCAACGCCGACACCGTCGGTCCGGTGGACGTCGCCGTGATCGCCTTCGACGGCAACCACTTCAGCGGCGATGTCGCGCCCGCGCTGCGCGACCTGCAGAAGGACGGGACCGTACGGATCCTCGACCTGTGCTTCATCCGTAAGGCGGCCGACGGGTCCGTCGATGTCGTCGAACTCGGCGACCCCGAGGTCACCGAGCTGTTCCAGCAGGTGGCCGACGTACGGTTCGACCTGCTCAGCGACGAGGACCTGAAGACGGTCTCCGACAACCTTCCGGCCTCGTCCTCCGCGCTCGTCCTGGCCTGGGAGAACACCTGGGCCGCGCGGCTCGGCGCGGCGGTGCGGGACTCGAACGGCCAGGTGCTGATGCTCGAGCGCATCCCGCGCGAATCCGTCGACGAGGCCATCGAAGCGCTCGCCACGGCCTGACGACACACCTACGTACACGTAAAAAGGACGGTCAGCATGCCGCAACGATTCGGACGGCCCGGACTCCTTGGCACGATCGCGCGCACCGCGGTCATCTCCGGCACGGCCTCCGCGGTCTCCGGTCGGGTGAACCGCAGGATGGCCGACCGTGACATGCGCCATGAGATGGACGCGCAGGCGCAGATGGCGCCGCCCCCTCCGATGCAGCAGGCGGCGCCTGTCGCCGGTGGCACGGATCGGGTTTCGCAGCTTCAGGCGCTTGCGGAGTTGAAGGCGCAGGGGTTGCTCACGGAGCAGGAGTTCGCTGCGGAGAAGGCGCGGATTCTCAACGGGTGAGTGTCACCGGCCGGCCCACCGCCCCACACGGTGGACCGGCCGGAGTTTTGTTGCGGCGGTCCGTGCCTACGCCGCGGGGCTCTGCCCCGGACCCCGCGCCTCAATCGCCGGCGGGGCTGAAATTGCCCGGCCGCCGCCTTGGGCCGCCGGAGAGACTTGAAATGCCCAGCCGCCGCAGGGGCTTGAATTAGCCCCGCAGTGCCGACGCGAAGATTCCCGGGAGCTTGGCCGGGGACGGGGCCGTCGTGTACGCCGTGAGGCGCTTCATGGTGGTCAGGCCCGTGCGGTTCGTGACGTAGAACGGCGGGCGCGGGGACAGGGACGGGGAGCCGGTGAAGAGGCCGCGGGGGGATGGGGCGAACGGGGCGCGCACCACCGTCTTCTCGATGTCCTCCAGCATGAACGCGTTGTGCACGAAGCCGATGCCGCTGCCGATGTCCTTGCGAGTGTTGCCGGGGAAGGCGCCCCACGGCGTGTAGCCGAGCAGGAAGCCGAAGGCCGACCAGACGTTGACGCCCAGCGTGCCGTAGCGCAGCGCGGCGATCGCGTCGGCGGCCGCGCCGGAGTGGGCGCGCTCCGTCTTCGGGTGCACGAGCAGCGTGGCGCCAAGGGTGCCGGGGAGCTTGTCGTTGGCGAACTCCGTTGCCGCCGCGAGGAAGTGGGGCGCGTCGGCGCCCGGGAGGCGGATCACGCCGAGGGCACTGGCGAACACCTCGTCCGTGATCATGACGTCGTCCATGCCCTCGATCTCGGGGACGAGGACGCGGCACGAGTCGTCGATGCCGAGCTTCTCGGCCCCCGGGTGGGCATCCGTGACCTTGGCGACGCGGTCGGCCGCGCCCGGGTAGTAGTCGGGCCGCGGCGACAGTTCGGCCAGGACCTTGCGGACCTCGGCGAGCAGCTTCTCCGTGCCGTCCCACTCGCGGGGCACGACGAGGACCTGCGTGGCGATGCAGTTGTGGCCCGAGTTGTTGAGCTTGCTGGTGACGATGTGCTCGGCCTGGAAGCGGAAGTCGGCGTCGCTCCACGGGCCCGGCGTCACGATGCAGGGGCTGACGCCGCCGAGTTCGCTGGTGAACGGCTTGCTGATGAGCGGGGCGTCCTCGGCTCGGCGCTGGTCGGCCTGCTCGTCGGTGCCCCACACGATGGCGTCGTGGGTGCGCTCGCTGCCGGTGACGTGGATGGTGTCGATGTCGTCGTGCCCGGTGAGGTAGGCGCCCTCGGCGGCGCCGCCGTCGACGAAGCGGACCCAGCCGCGGTCCACGTACTCGGCGAAGACCTTCTCGAAGTGCGGGCGCAGATAGGCGTTGACGGGGTTCATCTTGGCGATGACGACCTCGCCCTCCGCGTACAGCTTCTGGAGGATGTCGAGCGGCGTGATCGAGGCGACGTTCCCCGCGCCGAGGACGAGGGAGACGGCCGGCTCGCCGGGGCGTCCCCGGTACTCCCCCGCCGCGCGGGCCAGGACCTGCTCGCGGGTGGTGCCGGGCAGCGTCCACACCTGCGCCGTGAAGCCGTTGAGCAGCAGCCGGTCGGAGGCGAGGGTCGGGAAGACGTCGACGACGGTGCGGCCTTCGTGGCTGCGCACGGACTTGGGGTCGACCGGCTCCTTGCCGGCGGCGAGGCGGCGCAGGACGTGGAGGTAGGCGGTGATCGTCTGGGCGAGGGCCCACGGCGCGGTGATCCAGTCCTCGGCGGCCCACTCCGAGGTCTCGGCGTAGCCCTTGGCGGTGGCCGCGTCGGCGACCATCGCGGCGGCCCCGTCGGCGATCCGCGGGAGCGTCCGCTCCAGGAGCGCGATGCGCTCGTCCAGCGGCGTCGCGGTCCAGGCCGGTGCGTGCTCGCGCAGGTCGCGGACGGCCTGGTCCAGCGGTGAGGTGTCGAGTGCTGCTGCGGCGCTCACGGGCAACTCCTTGGAAACGCGGGGGGTATGGGGGGTCGTTCCGTCGATCATGTCATCCGGGGGTAACCCCCGGTAAGGGCAGGCTGCGTGACGGAGGGTCAGCCGGTCAACCGGGCGCGGTCGCGTTCCGGGTCGATCAGGGCGAAGGCGAGCACGGCGCCGATCGCGACGAGGACTCCGGTCACGAACACGGCGTGCTGGTAGCCGGCGTCGCCCTGCGCGTCGACGAGGGCGCCGACGACGGCGGGCGCGAGCAGCCCGGAGACCGTGACGAGGGCGTTCATCAGGCCGAGGGCGCCGCCGCTGCGGGCGGCCGGGGCGAGTTCGGCGACGGTGGTCGCGGCGATCGTCGCGTACGAGCCGCTGAAGCCGAAGCCGAGGGCGACGAGCACGGTCTGCGCGGGCACCGAGTCGACGAACGGCGTCAGGAGGCAGCAGACGGCGCCGATCGCGAGCATGCATCCGCCGACCCAGCCGCGGGCCTTCCTGCTGACGACGCCGCGCCGCATGAGCCGGCCGGTGAGCGCGGCCTGCCCGAGCAGGACGACGGCGCCGACGGCCCAGGGCAGGACGACCAGCTTGCCCGCGGTGGCCGCCGAGTAGTCCAGCGCGTTGCGCAGATACGACGGCATCCACACCAGCATCAGCGCCACGGACCAGTAGCTCATGAAGTACGCGAGGGTGGTGCCGATCCACGTACGGCTGGCGAAGATCTTCCGGTACGGGACCTGGGGCGCGGCGTCGGCGGCGGCCTTCGCGGTCGCCGTGGCGCGGGCCCGCGGGCTGTCCGCACCGAACAGCGCCCACAGCGCGGCCCACACCACGCCGATCCCGGCGAGCACCCACAGGGCCGAGCGCCAGCCGTGGTGCTGGATCGTCCAGGACAGGCTCGGCGAGGAGATGATCACGCCGAGCGTGATGCCGATGGTGATCAGCGCGCCCGGCAGGTTCCGCTTGTCGTTGGGGAACCAGGACAGCGTGGCCTGCTGGGCGACGGGGAACGCCGGGCCCTCCGCGGCGCCCAGGAACACCCGCGAGCCGATCAGCACGGCCAGTCCCCCGCCGATGGCCGCGGGCACCTGCGCCACGGACCAGAGCACGGCCATCACCAGGAGCAGCAGCTTCGGGGAGACCCGGTCCGCCGCCATCCCCACCACGATCGCGGCGACGGAGAAGAGCAGGAAGAACGCGCTGTTGGCGAGCCCGAACTGGGTGGCGCTCAGGTGCAGATCGGCGCGGATCTCGTCGGCGGCGAGGCCGAGCACGGACTTGTCCGCGAAGTTGACCATCATGAAGACCACGAGGAGCGCGGTCACGGTCCAGGCCCGCCGCGCGCTCGGCACAGCCGTCTCAACTGCCGTGCCCGGCACGGCGGATGCGGTGGTCACGAGAGCGGCACTCCGGCGATCGCGATGCGCTCCATCACGCGCTTGGCGGGGAAGTAGTCGTTGACCGCGTAGTGCTGGACGGCGATGTTGTCCCAGATCGCGATCGAGTCCGGCTCCCAGTGGAAGCGGATCTGGAACTCGGGGATGCGCGCCTGGAGCACGAGGATGTCGAGGAGCTCACGGTTCTCCTCCTCTGACAGGCCCTTGATGTACCGGGTGAACGGCTCGTTCACGTACAAGGTCCTGCGGCCACTGCGCGGGTGGCGCACCACGACGGGGTGCTCGACCTGCGGCCAGCTCTTGCGGAACTCCGCCTTCTGCTCGTCGTTCATGAGCGCGCCCCAGCTGGCCTCCCAGTCGTGGACCGCGACGAGGTCCTCGATCCGCTCCTTGAGGTCGTCGGGGAGGTTGTCGTACGCGGCGCCCATGTCGCACCACATGGTGTCGCCGCCCGCGGCGGGCACCTCGACGGCGCGCAGCACGGCGCCGAGCGAGGGGTTGACCATGAACGAGTGGTCGCTGTGCCAGATGTTCTTGTTGCCGGCCGCCTTGGCGTCCTTGGCGAGCCGGGAGATGCCGACGGTGTCGGTCTTCCCGAAGAACGGGTTGGGCTCCGGCGGTCCCCAGAGGCTCGAAAGGGCCATGTGGTTCTCGGAGTTGAAGCCGGCCTGTCCCCGGAAGAAGATCACCTTCCACTCGAGGAGCGCGGCGCGCAGCTCGTCGGCGAGCTCCTCGGTGATCGGCTTCGTCAGGTCGACGCCGCTGAGCACGGCCCCGAAGTGCGGGGTGAGCGGGTCGACCTCGAACTGCTTGTAGGTCACCTGCTCCGCGCCCGGCGCGAGCCGGTCCAGGACACGGCTCCCGTAACGCATCAGGGGCTTGTCCAGTACGGGCCTGGGGTTCTCGACGGGGGCCGTCGCGACGTCGTGCATGGGGGGTCCTCCCAACAGCGAACGTTATTACGTAACCGGCAGTATCGATATTAGATCGCGGCAGGGCAAGGGGTCCGGGCCGATGGATTTCAGGAATGCCCCGGGGGACGCGCGCGACGCCCCGCGGGCAGCACAAAAGCCGCACCGGGCAACAACTCGCCTGGCACGAAAGGGATGTGATGACGGGTCAGCGAGCGGCTACGCCCTCGCTACCGGACGTCGACCGCCCTGCCGATCAGGTCCACCACGGAATCGACCAGCTCCTTCTCCGGCGTCCGCTGCTCGGCGACGAGCCGGAAGACGAGGGACGAGGCGATGAGGGTCGTCACGTCGGTGATCGGGACGTCGGGCCGTACGTCGCCGCGCGCAATGCCGCGCTCCAGCAGATGCCGCGTCTCGCTGGTCACCCGCGTCACGTACGCCCGGAACGCCTCGCGCCCCGAGCCCGCCTCCGCCGCCGCGCTGATCACACCGGCGAGCAGGCGGTCGACGCCTGGCTGCCGGTAGGCGCGCACACGCTCCATGAGGACCGCGCGCAGTTCGGCCCTGAAGTCCCCCATGTCGGGCACCGTCAGCGTCCCGACGCGGGACTCGGCCGCGGCGATGATCAGGTCCTGCTTGGTGGGCCAGCGCCGGTACATGGCCGGCTTGCTCACCCCCGCGCGCGTCGCGACGGCGTCCATGGTCAGCGCGCCCATGCCCTGCTCCGCCACCAGCTCGACGACGGCCTCGAGCACGGCCTTGGTGACGTGCTCCTGGCGCGGCCGCCCCGGCCCCCTGCGCGCTTGCTGTACCTGCTCATCGGCCATGCCGAGACCCTACAGCCGCGCAGCTCAGGCCAGTTCGGCCCGCAGCACATGCTTGGTGATCTTTCCCGACGGCGTACGCGGAAGGGCGTCGCGCAGGATCAGCTCGCGCGGCACCTTGTAGCGGGCGATCCGCGCCTCCAGCCACTCACGCATCCCCGCCCGATCGAGCCCCGCGCCCTCGCGCGGCACGACGAAGGCCACCACGGTCTCGCCCCACTGCGGGTGCGGCCGGCCGACCACGGCGACGTCGAGCACGTCCGGGTGGCCCCGCAGCGCGCCCTCGACCTCCTGCGACGCGACGTTCTCGCCGCCGGTGATGATCACGTCCTTCATCCGGTCGACGAGCGTGACATAGCCGTCCTCGTCGATCCGGCCCAGGTCACCGCTGCGGTACCAGTCACCGGCGAACACCTCGGCGGTGGCCGCCTCGTCGTCCAGGTAGCCGAGCATGCGGGTGTCGGTGCGCAGCCAGATCTCGCCGCTCCCGCCGGCCTCCGCGTCGCTCCCGTCGGGGCGTACGACGCGCAGGTCCACGCCCGGCATGCCGCCGCGCCCGATCGCGCCCGCCTTGTCCGCGTGCTCGGCCGGGAGGAGCGAGGCGCCCGCGGGCCCGGTCTCGCTCATCCCGTACACCTGCTGGAAGTTCTCGGTGTCGTACGCCTTCATCAGGCGGCGCACGGTGTCCGCGTCGAGGGGGCCCGCGCCGTAGAGCCAGGCGCGGACGGACGACACGTCGTAGTCCGCGTAGTCCGGGACCGTCTGCGTCGGGGCGATGAGCGCGATGGGTGCGCCGAACAGCGCGGTGATCCGCTCGCGCTGGATGACTTCGAGCATGCCGCGGGGTTCGTACTCGCGTTGCAGCACGACGGTGCCGCCCGCGAACAGGGTGCCGAGGGTCATGTTGTTGAGCGGCGCCGCGTGCCAGATCGGCATGCAGATCAGGAAGCGCTCGTCGCTTCGCATCGACATCGTCGCGGCGGAGTACGCGGCGGTCAGGGCGGCGGTGCGGTGCGAGTGGACACAGCCCTTGGGCGTGCCCGAGGTGCCGGAGGTGTAGAGGATCTCCGCCACGTCGCTGTCCGGGCGCTCCTCGCCGGTCCAGGGTTCGGCGGCGGCGACGAGCGCCTCGAAGGCCTCCGCCGGGAGCCGGTCCGCCGGGGTGTCCGGATGGCTGAGCAGCCAGCGCACGTCCGGGTCTGCGGCGGTCGCGCGCTCGCCGATCTCCGCGTCGACGAGGGCGATCCGCGCCCCGCAGTGCTTCAGCTGGCGCGCCACCTCGGCCGTCTGGAGCTTGTGGTTGACGGGCACGAGGGTCGCGCCGAGGGACCAGGCACCGAAGGCGGCGAAGAGGAAGGCCGGGGTGTTGTACGTCATCACGGCGAGCCGGTCGCCGGGGCCGAGGCCCGCGTCGCGCAGCACGGCGGCGGCACGCCGCGCGGCGGCAGCGAACTCCCGGTAGTTCCACCGCTGTTCGCGGTAGACGACGGCTTCCTTCGCACTGCCCGAGCGCACAGCGCTGTCCAGCAGGGCACTGAGGTGCATCACGTTCTCCTGACGGGCCTTGAGGCCTGTGTCGTGTTGCCCCACCGGCGGAACCGACCGACCATGGCGGGAAACTCTGAATGATGGTTCACTGCTTGCATGGCCTACCGCAAGACCCCCGCCGAAATTCGTCGGCTCGAAGCAGCGCGCGAGCACCTCGTCGCGTGCGCCACCTCCGTCGTCGCCGAAGTGGGCTGGGCGCAGGCGTCCGTGACGGCGGTCGCCGACGCCGCCGGGATCGCGGCGGGCTCGGTCTACCAGCACTTTCCGTCGAAGGCGGCGCTCGCGGTCGAGGTGTTCCGGCGGGCCGCGGCGCGGGAGGTGACCGTGGTCGGCGAGGTGCTCCAGGGGGACGGCGATCCGGTGCTGCGGCTGCGGCGCGGGGTGGAGGTGTTCGCCCGGCGCGCCCTGGAGAACCGCGGCCTGGCCCACGCGCTGCTCGTCGCCCCCGCCGATCCCAAGGTCGGCGCCGAGCGGATCGACTACCGGCGCCGCTACCACACGCTGTTCGCCGGAGTCGTGCACGAGGGCATGGCGGCGGGCCTGCTGCCGAAGCAGAACGGCGAGATCACGGCGGCCGCCCTCACCGGCGCGATCGGCGAGGTGCTCGCCGACCCGCTCGCCGCCCACGACGAGGCGGCGGGCGGTGAGTTGATCGCCGAACTCACCGCGATGGCGCTGCGCTGCGCGGGCGCACCGCCCGCACCCTGACCCGCCCTGCACTCCCCCGCCCCGCTCGCATCGAAGGAGCCCCTCATGCAGTCGAACCCCTCGCAGACGCACGAAGTGACCAACCAGGCCCCGCCGTTGACCGGACACGACGCCGCCGACGACGCGGTCCTCCTGGAGGGCGTACGCCGCGAGGGCGCCGAGTGGCACATCGAGGAGCTGCACCGCTTCGGCCGCTACGTGGGCAGCGAGGAGGCCCGCCTCTGGGCCGACCAGGCCAACCGGCACGAGCCCGAGCTGCGCACGCACGACCGCTACGGCAACCGCGTCGACGAGGTCGACTTCCACCCCTCGTACCACTCGCTGATGCGCGCGACGGTGGCCGCGGGCGCGGCGGGTTCCGCGTGGGCGGACGAGCGGCCGGGCGCGCACGTGGCCCGCGCGGGCACCTTCATGCTCGCCACGATGCTGGAGCAGGGCCACATGTGCCCGGTCTCCATGACGTACGCGGTGGTACCCGCGCTGCGCCGCGCGCCCGAACTCGCCAAGGTATACGAGCCGTTGCTCACGAGCACCGTGTACGAGCCCGGGCTGCGGGCCCCCTCCGAGAAGCGCGGCCTGCTCGCCGGGATGGGCATGACGGAGAAGCAGGGCGGCACGGATGTGCGCGCGAACACGACGGCCGCGGTCGAGCAGCCGGACGGCACGTGGCGCCTGCGCGGCCACAAGTGGTTCACGTCGGCACCGATGAACGACGTCTTCCTGGTGTTGGCCCAGGCCCCCGGTGGCCTGTCCTGCTTCCTGGTCCCCCGCGTCCTGCCCGACGGCAGCCGCAACACGTTCCGCATCCAGCGCCTGAAGGACAAGCTCGGCAACCGGTCGAACGCGTCCAGCGAGCCGGAGTTCGACGACACGGTGGCCTGGCTCGTCGGGGACGAGGGCAAGGGCGTGCGCACCATCATCGACATGGTGACGATGACGCGGCTCGACTGCGTCCTCGGCTCCGCGGCGCACGTACGCGAGTCGCTGGCGCAGGCGGCGCACCACAGCCGCCACCGTTCGGTGTTCGGGGCGAAGTTGATCGACCAGCCGTTGATGCGGAACGTCCTCGCGGACCTGGCCCTGGAGTCGGAGGCGGCGACGACGCTCGGGCTGCGGCTCGCGGGCGCGGCGGATCGCGCCCAGCGTGGGGACGCGGGTGAGCGGGCGTTCCTCCGCCTGGCCACGGCGGTGGGCAAGTACTGGGTGTGCAAGCGGCAGCCGGTGGCGGTCGCGGAGGCGCTGGAATGCCTTGGTGGCAACGGTTATGACGAGGCGTCAGGCATGCCGCGCCTGTACCGGGAGGCCCCGCTCAACGGGATCTGGGAGGGCTCCGGCAACGTCAACGCACTCGACATGCTGCGGGCGTTGACCCGCGAGCCGGAGTCCCTGGAGGCGTTCCGGGCGGAGGTCGAGGCGGCGTCCGGCGCGGATGCCCGCCTGGACACGGCGTGGCGTGAACTCCAGGCGGAACTGGCCTCACCGGAGGACGCGCAACTCCGCGCGCGGCGCCTCATCGAGCGGGCGGCACTCGTCCTCCAGGCCTCCCTCCTGGTCCGGCACGCGCCGCCCGCGATCGCCGACACCTTCTGCGCATCCCGCCTGACCGGCGACCACGGCCTGGCCTTCGGCACGCTGCCGCCTGCGGCGGACTTCGGGGGGATCCTGGGACGGTTGCCGGCGTAGGGGGGTACGGGGGGGGCGGTGGCCCGGCGGGGTGCGGTGCCGACGGGTGCCGGGGCCCGGCGGGTGGCGGGTGCCGGCGGATGGCGGGTGCCGGGGCCCGGCCGGGGGGGCGGGTGCCAGCGGATGACGGGGCCCGGTGGGTGCCGGGTGCCTGCGGGCGCCGGGTCTCGGCGGATGACGGGCTCCACCGACACGACACCGCGCCCCGGCACCACGGAGTTCGCCGCCCACCGGGAAGCGGTCCACGTCCGCCAGGGGACGTCCGCCCGCCCAGGCCACTACTTCCGCCCCAGGGCGCCCCTCACTCCCGCCTATCTCCCACCCACCCGCCCCCTCCGGGGGCGTCGGCCCAACGGGGTGCCACCACCCCGCTTCGGGTAATCCGCCACCAGGACAGCCCCGACCCTTTGGGGTCGGCGCCGCCACCACCTCGGGCAACCTCCGCCAACCACGGCTCCCCACCCATGCGGTCGACCGCAACCGCCTCGGGCAACCTCCGCCAACTACGGCTCCCCACCCATGCGGTCGACCGCAACCGCCTTGGGCAATCTGCCGCCTGGGGCGGCAGGGTGGGCAAGGCGGCGCCCGGTGCCGCGCACCATCACGACAGGCCCCGCCCCGGCACAGCTCCCCGGGGCTCGGACGGGCCAAAGCCCCCGGAGGGGGCGGGCGGTGGGAGATAGGCCAGCGGCGCAGCCCGAACCGGACGGGGCCGCGCAACCGGGACGAGAGGGCCGACCACGGCAAGGTCCCAGTGCCGAGCACCCCTCACAGCAGGCCCCGCCGCGACGCAGCAACCCGGCCCCCGGACGGGCCGAAGCCCCCGGAGGGGGCGGGCGGTGGGAGATGACCGGGCACCGGCGCAGCCGGAGGGACACCGGTGCCGCGCTCCAATACGACAGCGCCGGTCACGGCAGGACCCAAAACCCCGGCGCCGCGCGCCAGCACCACAGCCTCAACCACGGCACCGCCCCAGAACCCCCGTGCCGCGCGCCAGCACCACGACCTCAACCACGGCACCGCCCCAGAGCCCCCGTGCCGCGCGTCAGGACCACGACCTCGACCACGGCACCGCCCCCGAACCCCGGCGCCGCGCCCCCCCCGCACCACAACCTCAACCACACCCCCCGCCCCCTCACCCCGTCCCCTTCACCTCGCACGTCACCCCGCCCGCCGCACACCAATGCGTACGGCCGCCCACGAGGTGGAGTTCGAGGTCCGCGTCGGACATGCCGTGGTGGTCGAGCGCGGCGCGCAGGGCCGTGGGGGCCGGCTGCGGTGGGAGGCCGAGGACGCCGACCACCACCACGCCCTGCCGCACCTCCACGGACGAGATGTCCCAGTTCCGGCCCGCCGCCCACTCCTCCGCGACCGGCCGCGCGTCCGCCGCGAGGTTCCGGTCCCGCCACACCGACGCCGTCCCCGTGGTGAGCGGCACCGCGATCAGCACCAGGACCCCGACCACCGCCACCAACGTACGACCGTGGAACTCCCCCACGTACCGCTCGGACTCCAGGGCCGCGCCCCGGATCCCGTACACGAGGAACACCACGGTCCCGGTCGCCACGATCGCGGCGACGTTCGTGGCGAACAGCAGCCCCGACTCGAACGCGTCGTGGAACCGGCCCACCGTGATCAGCAGCCCCGTCACGGCCAGCGGCGGCACCAGCGAGATGGCGATCGCGACGCCCGGCAGCGTGTCGGAGATGTCCGCGCGGACCAGCGCGAACGCGCCGACCGTGCCCGTGGCGAGCGCGGCCAGCAGGTCGATGAGGCGGGGGCTGATCCGCGACGACACCTGCGAGTTCGACGCGAAGTCGTCGGGCGGCGCCGCGATCCATCCCAGCAGCATCCCGATCGCCACCACCGCGAGCGCCCCGCCGAGGACGAGCAGCACGCACCGCACGACCTGGGAACGGTCCGCGAGGACCAGGGCGAGCGCGCTGCCGAGGATCGGCGTCATCAGCGGGGCGACGATCATCGCGCCGATGACCGTGGCCGTCGAGTCGCCCACCACCCCGGCGGAAGCGATCACCGACGCCAGCACGAGCAGGCCCCAGAACCGGGTCGAGCCCGGGCTCTTCCACCCGCGCTCGATGAACAGGGTGTCCGTCATGCGCCGGACCGTGTCCGCGTCGACCTTCCCCATCGCCCTCACCATCCCCGAATCCGAACCCGAACCCGAACCTGTCCCGTCCCCGTCCCCCGTCCCGCCCCCGTCCCGCCCCCGTCCCCGTCCTCCGCCTCAGACTGCGGTCGGCCTGGGCGGGGTGTCCATCGTCATGTCCGGCCCTTCGCCGGTCCCCTCCGCCGCCAGGAACTCGACAACCGCCAGCAGGAACAGCAGGCACAGGGCGATCCCGACGACCACCCACCCGGTCGGGTACGACCACAGCAGATAGACGAGGAGCGCGGCCGCGATCAGGATCCAGACGATCCACTTCCGGTGGTCCCGTACGAACGGACCCACCGGCCCCGTACGGAACCCGGCCCGGTCCGCGGTGAGGCGCGCGCCGTCGATGCCGGAGATCCACAACCCGCGCACCAGGCGCGCCCGTTCGCCCCGCCCGGTGAGCCACGCGGCGAGCGCGACGACGACGCCGAGCGCGACGACCATCCGGACCATGGTGAACAGGAAGTGCGTCATCGTGTCGTAGACCGCGGCCGCCGCGTCCTGCGACACACTCGCCGGCAGCCGGTCGAGGTAGAGCACGCGGAAGACGCGCAGCCCGATGCCGAGCAGACCGCAACTCACCGCGACCGCCAGCGCGGTGGCGACGACCGCCCTGCGGCGACGTACGGAGAGCAGCACACCCGCGGCAACGAGTACGAGGGCGAGGACCGGCAGCCAGTTGCCCATCACCTGGAGCAGCCGCATGTACGTCTTGACCTTGCCGATGTTGTCGTTCGTGACGAGCGTGTAGTCGGTGTGGACCTCGGGGATCTTCCCGGCGACGGTGAGGCCGGAGTCGACGAGCCGCTGCTTGACCTGCTCGACGACCGGGCCGAGGTCGAGGGTGACGGTGTCGCCGCCCTCCAGCTTGACCGCCCCGCCGCCGCTGCCGGTCAGCGCCTTGTCGAGGGCGCTGTGGGCCTTGCGGTTGGTCTGCTTCCAGATGTCCTCGAAGGCGTCGGAGGCGACGACCGCCTGAGCCTTGTCCTGGACGAAGCTGCGGACCGCGCCTTCGAGGGAGTCGCCCAGCTTGCCCAGGGACTTGTCCACGAGCGGCCGGTCGTCGGTGGGTACCTCGGAGAGCAGGGACTGCAGATCGATGCGCTGCATGATCGCGTCCGTGGCGCGGTTCGCGACGGCCTTCTGGATGTCGGGGTCCGAGGCGAGCGGGCCGACGGTGTCGACGTAGCGGTCGGTGTCGCCCACCTGGTCGGCCGCCCAGGACGCGACGATGCCGAGCGGCGCGAGGATGCAGCCGATCACGATGAGCACGACGGCGAGGAACGACCGCCCCCGGTGACGTCGGCCACCACCGAGCACACTCCCTCGCTCGGCCTCCAACTCGGCCACCCGCCCCCGCAGCCGCGCGAGTTCGGCCTGCTCGGCAGGCCCCATGGGCGCCGTCTCCTCCGCCACCGTTGCCTCCTATTCGGCGCGCCCCCGGCACGCTGACCGGCACGCTGATGTGAATGCCAGGGGAACCGCTGCGCCGCCGCCGGGCGAGACGGGCGGGGCCGGACGGGTGACGGGCCGGTGCCGATGAATTCGCGGCGCGGCCACGGACCGTGTCCGGCCGAAATGCGGGCGCCGAAAAGGCGGGTGATACTGCACCGAACATCCGCCGCGCCGGAGAGAGGGAATCGTGGACGCCTATCCCCTGCTCGACGCATTGTGCTGCCGTATATCGGCGTGCTGATCCACGTGATCGCGCGCGGCAACGGAATGGGCCGACAGGACGCCGATCGGGCCAAGCAGGCCGAATCAAGGTTCCAGGACTACATCCGCAGGACGGCGACGGAATCCGGCGGCGGAACCGAGGAATTGGCCCGGCTCGCCGAGCCCCACAAGTCCGGCGCGCTCACCGGCGAGGAATTCGAGAAGGCGAAGGCAAAACTGCTCGCCTGAACCCCACCGTCATCGGAATACCGACCGGAAAGCCTCATCGTGGAACCACAGAAATCGCCCTACGGACAGCCCTACGGACAGTACGAGCAGTATCAGCAGTTCGGGCAGCCCTACGGTCAGCCCGAACCGGCGTACGCACCCGAACCGCAGCCCCGGCTCGACGCGGGAAAGCTGTGGGCGGGCGGAGTGATGACCGCCGTGATCGCCGCCCTCACCGCGGTGGTCGCCCTGCTCCTCGTACGCGGTGTCCTCGACATCCCGGTGTTCGCCCCGGCTGGCGACGGCCTGATGAACATCGCCACCACGGGCACCCTGGCGATGGGCGCGGCCGTGACCGCGCTGCTCGCGACCGCGCTGCTCAATCTGCTGATCGTGGCGACCCCGCGCCCCGGCAGCTTCTTCTCCTGGATCATCGGCCTCGCGACCGCGGTCATGGTGCTGCTGCCGTTCACCACGAGCCTGACCTGGGCGGCGAAGTTCGGCACCGCGGGCGTGTATCTCGTCATCGGCATCGCCATCGGGTCGCTGCTCTCGGCGGTGGGCCGAGGAGCGATCCGCCGCGTCTGACCCGGTTCGACCCCGTCCGGTTTCCGCCATGTCGGAAGGCCGCCACCGGACAGTGCTGTGCCGAGGGGGCAACGCCCGCTAGACCCTCTGCATGAGATCCATATCCAGACGCCGTTCACTGCCGACGGCCACCGCGCTCACCATGGCGCTCATCGGGTGGATGGCGGTGGCCGCTCCGGCATCCGACGCCTCGGACGCGGCCACCGCCGCACCCCGGGGCCGGGCCCACGACATCACGCTGGTCACCGGCGACGTCGTCCACTACACCGATCTGCCGGGCCGTCAGGACGTCGTGACCGTCGACCCGGCCGACCCGAACGGCGGCGGCGTCCAGATCCGCACCCAGGGCGACGACACGTACGCCGTGCCGGTCGAGGCGATGCCGCTGCTGGCCGCGGGCAAGCTGGACCCGCGCCTCTTCGACGTCACGCGGCTGGTCGCCATGGGCTACGACGACGCCCGGACCGGCGGCGTACCGCTGATCGCGACGGCGCCCGCGACGTCCCGCTCCGCCCGTCCACCGGCCGCCCCCAAGGGTGCCGAGGCCGTCCGGTCACTGCGGTCGATCGACGCGACCGCGCTGCGCGCGGACAAGGACGAGGCCCGCGCGTTCTGGAAGGACATCGCCCCGGGGAAGGCGCCGAAGTCCCTCGACGGCGGCATCGGCAAGCTGTGGCTCGACGGCCGGGTGAAGGCCTCGCTCGCCGACGAGACCGAGCAGATCAAGGCGACCGACGCCTGGCGGAAGGGCTTCGACGGCAAAGGTGTGAAGGTCGCGGTGCTCGACACGGGCGCCGATCTCGACCACCCGGACCTGGCGGGCCAGGTCGAGGAGTCCAAGAGCTTCGTCGCCGGCCAGGACGTCGACGACGGCAACGGCCACGGCACGCACACCGCCTCCACCATCGCCGGTACGGGCGCCGCGTCCGACGGCAAGGAGAAGGGCGCGGCCCCCGGCGCCCGTCTCCTCGTCGGCAAGGTGCTGAGCGACGCGGGCACAGGACAGGATTCCGACTCGATCGCCGGCATGGAGTGGGCGAAGGCGCAGGGCGCCGATGTCGTCTCGATGAGCCTCGGCTCCCCCGACGGCTCCGACGGCGAGGATCCGATGTCGCAGGCGGTGAACGCGCTGTCCGCGGACGGCGGCCCGCTGTACGTGATCGCCGCGGGCAACGCCTACGACCCCGGCACCATCGGCACCCCCGGCGCCGCCGCGTCCGCGCTGACCGTCGGCGCGGTCGACGGGGGCGACGAGCGTGCCCCCTTCTCCAGCCAGGGCCCGCTGACCGGCACGCACTCCCTCAAGCCCGACGTCTCCGCGCCCGGCGTGGACGTCACCGCCGCCGCCTCGCAGTCCGTGCCGGGCTGGACCGGCGGCCCGTACCGGACGATGAGCGGTACCTCGATGGCGACGCCGCTGGTCGCGGGCGCCGCCGCGATCCTGAAGCAGCGTCACCCCGACTGGAGCGGCGAGCGCGTCAAGGACGCGCTGATGTCGACGTCGGACAGGACCGACGAGTCTCCGTACGAGGTGGGCTCCGGGCGCGTGGACGCGGCCGCCGCCGTGGACGCCACGATCGGGGCGACCGGCTCCGTCGCCGCCGCCACCTACGACTGGCCGAACGCCGACGCGAAGGCGACGACGCGCACGGTCACCTACCGCAACGACGGCGACGCGGACGTGTCGCTCGCCCTCTCCCTGGACAGCGACGACGACGCGTACGCCCTGTCCGCTTCGAAGGTGACCGTCCCCGCGCACGGCACGGCGGACGTGACGCTGAGCCTCGACCCGTCGAAGGTCCCGGCGGGCACCACGTTCTCCGGTCACGTCCTGGCCACCGCCTCCGACGCGGACACCGTGGTCGCCCGGACCGCCTTCGCCCTCTTCAAGGAGGCGGAGATGTACGACTACACGGTCAGGGTGACGGGCCGCGACGGCAAGCCGCTCGCGGACACCGTCGCGCTGTACTCCACCACCGAGCAGGACCCCACTTACATCAACGTGGACGCCGACGGCGAGGCGACGCTGCGGCTGCCGCCGGGCCGCTACACCGCCTCCTCGTACGTGGACGTGCCCGAGGGCGACGGGGCACTCGGGCAGGCGCTGCTCATCTCGGACGAGCTGACTCTCGGCGCCGGCCGGCCGAAGGCGACGGTCGAACTCGACGCGCGCGAGGCCCGCAGGACGTCCGCGGTGCCGGAGCGGGAGAGCGAGACGATCCAGACGGTCTTCAACGTCCAACGCACGTACGGCAGTTCGTCGGAGCACGGCTGGTCCTCCTCCGTACTGTTGGCCGGCAAGTACGACGCGCTGTACGTGACGCCGACGAAGAAGGTGGCCGACGGGACGCTGAAGGCGTTCGCCCACTGGCGGATGCGGGAGAAGGCCTTCGACGCCGAGACCGGCACCGGCCGCGACATCACGCTGACCGCCCAGCCGAAGACCGCGTTCCGCGACGGCGTGCGCGCGCTGAAGACCGTGTACGCGGGTCGGGGTGCGGCGGCCGACTACGTGGGCCTGGACGCCAAGGGCAAGGCCGTGCTCGTCGACCGCAACGACGCCGTCACGGCGAGCGCGCGGGCCCAGGCGGCCGCGGACGCCGGTGCCGCGATGCTGATCGTCGTGAACGACGTCCCCGGCCGCCTCTACCAGTCCTACTCGGGCGCCGCGGACCTCTCCGTCGCCTCGGTGGAGCAGGGCGACGGCGCACGCCTCGTCGCGGAGGCGAAGTCCGGCCGCGGCACGCTGAACGTGCGGGCGAAGCAATACCCGGACTACAGCTACGACTTGGTGAAGACCTTCGACGGCGGCATCCCGGACACCTCGCCGGCCTACGCGCCGAAGAACAGCGACCTGGCGCGCGTCGACAACAGCGTCTACGCGCAGCCGGGCACGCTCGGCACCAGCGGGCGCTACTTCATCCCGTCCTGGAGCCCGGGGCTCGGCGGCGACACGTACGACGAGTTCGGCCGCACCACCACCGAGTACGTGTCCGGGGGCACGGGTGCCACCGGGTCCTGGTTCGAGCAGCACACCGGACTCGGCGCGGCCGCGGGCTACTTCGAGAGAGGGCAGACGTCGTCCTACACCGCGGGGAAGCGCTACGACACCGGCTGGTTCAAGCCGGTGCAGGCGCCCCGCTTCGGCGGCACGTACACCGCGTACCAGAACAGCAGCGATCTCTTCCAGTGGAACGCCGCGATCTGGTCGGGCTCCGAGGACGGCCACACCGGTGCCGGTGGCGGCGCCAAGCAGACCACGCTCTACCGCGGCGACACCCAAGTGGCCAGGTTCAACGCCCAGTCGGGCCGGGCGGCGAACATGACGGCGGGCTCGTACAAGCTGGTGGCGACCGGGCAGCGGGACACCGCCGCTTGGGCGACGTCCCCGAAGACGGCGACCACGTGGGGCTTCGACTACAAGCCGCTGCCGTCGGGCACGGGCCGCACCGACCTGCCGCTGCTGAACCTCTCCTACGACGTCGACACCGATCTGCGGGGCGGCGCCAGGGCGGGCGAGCGCCTCGGGCTGGGGCTGCGCTCGGCCTCGTACACCGGTGGCGTCAGCGCCTCCTCGGCGACGCTCCAGGTGTCGTACGACGACGGGGCGAGCTGGCGGGACGCGCCGCTGAAGCGGACCGGTGACGGGCACTGGACGACCGTCCTGAGCACGCCGCGCGACGCCGGTTCGGTGTCGCTGCGGGCCACCGCGAAGGCGCCCGGCGGCCTGTCGGTCGAGCAGGAGGTGACGCGGGCGGTCACCCTCGACTAGTCCGCTGTCAGACCCAGTTGTGCTGGTGCGCGTACCAGCCCAGTTGCAGCCGTGTCGTCGCCTCCGCGCGCACCATCAGCGCCTGGAGGCGGCGCTGCAACGTCCTTACGGACATGCCGAGTTGGCCCGCGACCGCGGTGTCCGTGAACCCGGCGAGCAGCAGCCGGAGAATGTGCGCGTCCAGGGGGTCGAGCGCGTCACCGCCGACGTCCGGCTCCTGGTAGGGCCGGCCGCGCTGCCACACCTGCTCGAACAACTCCCGTGCCACATGGGCGAGTCCGCCGCGCAGCACGACCGCCGGGTCCACGGGCGCGCCCCGCCCGTGCAGCGGCAGCATCGCCACGGCGCCGTCGCACAGGATCAGCTTGTACGGGACCTCGGCGACGGTACGCACCTGCACGCCGTCGGCGAGGGACTGCGCGACGTGCTGGGCGGCGCCCGGTTCCTTGAGGAAGCCCTGGTCGATGACGGCCCGCACTCGCACGTTGCGGCCGATGGCGGTCACCTCCTCGCTGTCGGCCGGAGTGACCGCCGCGGGCTCTCCCGCCGAGAGGATGTCGATGGTGTCGCGGGCGGAGAGCTGGAGCTGGAGATAGCGGGTGCGGATCGCGTCGGGGCCCTCCACGATCTCGACGAGGTCGCGCTGCGCCCGGTCCGCGGTCGCCGTGCGGTACGTCTCCGCGAGCCGCGCCACCGTCAGCTCCGCGCGCTGCAACCGTTCGCGGCGGAGGGCGAGTTCGGCGCCGAGGGCGACGGCCGGCGGCGCCGCCGCGTAGCGGGCGCCGTCGCCCGCGCGCGCCACGAGCCCGCGCTCCACCAGCGGGTCCAGGGCCGCGCGCACCCGCTCGCCGGGCAGCCCCGCCGCCGCCACGATCCGCTCGTACGGGGCCGTGGGCAGCGCGATCAGCGCCTGGTACACGGCTTCCTCGTCCGCCGTGAGTCCGAGCTCCTCCAGCCCCACCGCCGCTCTCCCGCCCCTTTGGTCCGCCGACTTCCCCGCGGGAAAGTCTCGCAGGCGGACCCGAACGCCACAGTGGCCGGTCCCACAGAAAATGCCTGGCCACGGCCGGGCGGCCCGCGTTACCTTCGAGAGCATGGACGTCATGGACCGCAGCACCACCACCGCGACCGCGCGAGCGACCAGCTCGCCGGTTGCCGCCGCCTGACGTACCCACCTCTTCCCACCGGCGACCGGAAACGGCCGCCGGTTCTTTTCTGCCCCACCGCGCTCCGTCCGGCCGCTTCCGGTGCCTCCCGTCCGCATCACGCGAAGGAGTCACCCCATGCGCACCGACGACGTCATCCGCACGTTCACCGAGTTCTACGAGGACCGCGGCCACCGCCGGATCATCGGCTCGACGCTGCTGCCGCCGCCCGGCGACCCGGTCCTGTTCACCACCTCCGGGATGCACCCGCTCACCCCGTACCTGGAGGGCCGCCCCCATCCGCTGGGCCGACGGCTCGTCAACGTACAGCGGTGCCTGCGGACCACGGACCTGGAGGAGGTCGGCGACCCCACGCATCTGACGGTCTTCGAGATGCTCGGCACGTGGTCGCTCGGCGACTACGAGGGGCCGCAGAGTCTGGAGTGGGGGTACGAGCTGCTCACCGAGGGCTTCGGCATCGATCCGCGGATGCTGCACGTCACCGTGTTCGGCGGCGACGGACAGACAGGACCCGACACCGGTTCGCGGGAGGTGTGGGAGCGGCGCGGGCTGCCGATCGAGGAGACCGTCGAGGACAACTGGTGGGACAACGGGCCGACCGGCCCCTGCGGTCCCGACTCGGAGATCTTCCTGTGGACCGGGGACACCCCGCCCGAGTCGACGCCCACCAAGGACGAGCGCTGGGTGGAGGTGTGGAACCACGTGACGATGCGTTACCGACGCCTCGACGACGGCTCGTTGGTGCCGCTCCCCCAGCGCAACGTCGACACGGGCCTCGGCCTGGAGCGGCTTTCCACGCTGTTGCAGGGCAGGACGTCCGTCTTCGAGTGCGATGTCTTCGATCCGTGGCGGCGGCTGCTGCCGGGCCTCTGGCCGCTGGACGAGCCGTCGTTCCGGGTGGTCGGCGACCATCTGCGCTCGTCCGTCGTGGTCGTCGGCGACGGGGTGCGGCCGTCGAACACCGGACGCGGATACGTGCTGCGCCGGCTGATCCGCAGGGTGCTGACCGTGCTGCGCCGCGAGGATCCGAACCGCACGCTCGGGGACCTGCCGGTCGAGCTGATCCGGCACACCCTGGACCACTTCCGCCAGGACGTCGACCCGTCGTACGTCCGCCAGGTGCTGCTCGACGAGGAGCTGCGCTTCGACCGGCTCCTGGAGCGCGGCAGGAAGGTGCTGTCGCGGCCGCGGTTCTCGGGCCCGCTGAGCGAGGAGGACCTGCACTATCTGCACGACACCCACGGGCTGCCGCGCGAGCTGGTACTGAACCTGCGGGAGCAGTAGGGCAGAGCCGAGCGGGGCTGCCGGCCAGACCGGCAGCCCCCTCTAGACCGGCAGCCCCTTCGGCTCCTTGATGCGCTTCATGATGATCTGCGAGTTCACCTCGGTGACCCCGTCGAGCGCGGTGAGCTCCTCGATCCACAGGCGTTCGTACGCGGCGAGGTCGGCGACCGCGATGCGCAGCAGGCAGCCGGGGCTGCCGAAGAGGCGGTAGGCCTCGATGACGTCGGGGATGTCCTGGAGCGCGTGCTCGAAGGCCTCGACGGAGGCGCGGTCGCGGCGCACCTCGATGGAGACGAGGACCTCGAAGCCGCGGCCGACGGCTTCCGGGTCGACGATCGCGCGGTAGCCCTGGATGACGCCGTCCTTCTCCAGCTGCCGCACGCGGCGCATGCACGGGGACGGGCTGAGGCCGACGCGGGCGGCCAGATCCTGATTGCTCAGGCGGCCGTCCTCCTGGAGCTCGCGCAAGATATGCAGGTCGATCCGGTCCATGACGCAATCATGCACCACGCTTTCCGCGATCATCAGCCAGGATTCGCAATCCGATTGCGCAGATCACGATTTATCCTTGCTGTAGATCGAACACACGCTCCCCACGCGCGCGAGCGCCGACTATTCGCGAGGCAGGTCACATGGCACGCATCACCCTCATCAGCACCGGCGGCACCATCGCGAGCCGCTGGCAGGGCACCGGCTACGCCGCCGACGCCGGCGGGGACACGGTGCTGGCGTCGGCCGCGCTGCCGGAGGGGGTCGAGGTCGACGTCGTGGACCTGTTCAACGTGAACAGCTCGCGGATGACGACGGAGCTCCAGCTGACGCTGCTGCGCACGGTGCGCGAGGTGCTCGCCGACCCGTCCGTCGACGGCATCGTGGTCACGCACGGCACGGACACCCTGGAGGAGTCCGCGTTCCTGCTCGACCTGCACCACGACGACCCGCGCCCGGTCGTCTTCACCGGCGCCCAGAAGCCGCTCGGCCAGGCCGAGGGCGACGGCCCGGGGAACATGTACGACGCGCTGCAGCTCGCCGCGAACGTGCGTGACCTGGGCGTACTCGTCGCCTTCGACGGCAAGGTGCATGCGGCCCGCGGCACCGTGAAGACGCAGACCCTCGCGGCCGACGCCTTCGCCGACCCGTCCGCGGGCCCGCTCGGCCGGCTCGGCTTCGGCCGCGTCGACCTGCGTCACAAGCCGAGCCGCCCGGCCCCGCTGCCGCAGCCGGAGGCCGAAACGGAGATACCGCGCGTCGACATCGTCATGCACCACAGTGACGCCGACGCCACGCTCTTCGAGGCGGCCGTCGCCGCGGGCGCGCGCGGCATCGTCCTCGTGGCCACGGGCGCAGGGAACGCGACGCCGGAGCTGGTCGACGCGGTGTCCTCAGCCGTACGCAGCGGAGTCCTCGTCGCCGTGTCTACGCGCGTATCCGCGGGTCCGCTGGCCGAGATCTACACAGGTGGCGGAGCCGTCGACCTGGTCGCCGCGGGCGCCGTGCTCAGCGGCACGCTGCGCGCGGGCCAGACCCGGATCGCCGTCCTGGCCACGCTCCTCGCGGACGTCTCCGCCGCCGCCCGGCCGGACCTGCTCCGCCGGCTGATCGACGCGCCGGCCGCACTGCCCGCCGGCGCCGAGGCGTCCGGCGAGCAGGCGGCCGCGTAACAGGATCAGAGAGCGGGACTCTCAGAGAGCGGGACTCAGAACTCCACGGCCTCTTCGTTGGGCGCGAGGCTGTCCATGAACGAGCTGACCGAGAACACGGCCCGGCCCGCGCCCGCCGGACCGTATCCGGGCGGCGACGAGAGCCCGTGCTCGTCCATGGCGTTGCGGTACGCGTCGAGCAGCCGGATGTGGTACTCCAGCGGCGCGCCGTTCGGGTTCTCCTTGCCGAGCGGCGTCGTCGGCTCGGGGCACCACGTGGTGAAGCGCGGCGTGATGCCGTTCGACATGAAGAAGTTCAGGCCCTCGGTGGTGGAGGCGATGGCCTCGTCGACCGTCTTGAAGCCGAACGGCTCGGCCATCTCGACGCCCGCCACGAAGTTCGGGATCACGTTGCGCGCGCCGAAGACCTCGCGCGAGTCGAGGATCCGCTTGTGCCACTCGTCGCGGCCGACGTAGCGCTCCTTGCCGGGGCAGTACATCTTGAACAGGTACTCGTCCCACACCTCGAAGTTGGGGTGGTAGATCTGCACGCCGTAGTCCTTGAAGCGCTGCACATCGTCCTTGGGCAGCGCCTGGGCGACGACCTTGCCGATCCAGCGGCCCGGGAAGTACTCCTCGATGGCCTTGGCGTACCGCCCGTAGAAGTCCGCCTCGTCCAGGCCCTGGACCTTCGACGTGATCGCGCCGCCGGTGAGCGTGTACGCGGTCGACGCCTTCGCGGTGTCGTACTTGTTGATGATCTCGAGGGCCTCGAGGACCTCGTCCACGTCCTTCACGCCCGTGTACGGACGGCCGGCCGCCTTGTGCTGGCGCCAGTTGTGGTTGATGTCGCAGTACTGGCACTCCTCCTTGGCGCCGAAGTACTGGCAGACCCGGAACGCGGTCAGGTAGATCAGGTAGCCCCACTGGATCGTCGGGGCCACCTCCATGACCGACTTCCCGTTGGAGAGCTTGTGCCGGTAGTACTCCGGCATCGGCGGCACACCCACGTCGGAGATGCGCTTGCCGTCGAGGTAGAGGCCGAGCATGCCGTCCTCGTTCGCGGCGACGCGGTACGGGGACTTCGGGTTCACGCGGACCGAGACGACCGTGCGGCGCAGGTCGTAGGGGCCGCCGGTGAGGACGATCTCCTCCGGCGGGCGGCGCAGGGCGGCCTCGCCGAGCTCCGGGAGCGTGCCGTGGTCGAAGGAGAAGATGAAGTACGACTTCGGCTTGACCTCGCCGTCCTCGTTGTCACTCAGCGCCGACGCGTCGAAGGCGACGCCGCCGCGCAGCAGGTCCTCCTTGAAGACCGCTTCCTTCGGAACGTGCGGGAAGCGCTCCATCAGGTCCTCTACCAGCGCCGTTCGGCTCTGCATCCCGTTACTCCTCGACCCTCTGCTGTTCTACGGTTCGACCCTTCACGGTACGCCCCGGCCGCCGCTCAGCCCTGCCGGGTCCCCGCTCGGGCCACCACATGGGCGGGCGCGGTGATGCCGACGGGCAGCAGCGGATCGGCCGTGGGGGCGCCCCAGCGGGCGTTCAGCGGCAGGGTCCCGGCCCAGAGGCCGAGCTCCGCGTCGGCGGATTCGCCGTCGTCGGGCGCGCCGGACCGGATCTTCACGGAGGCCTCTTCGAGGGAGAGCGCGAGGAGCGTCGTGGCGGCGAGCTCCTTGCGGTTCGGCTGCCGAGCGTACGTCCACTGGCCGGGGGTCGCGTGCTCGGTGAGGCGCCGCAGGCCCTCCAGTTTCTCGGCCTCGTCGGTGATCGCGCGCGGCACACCGTGCACCATGGCGCTGCGGTAGTTCACCCCGTGCTCGAAGACGGAGCGGGCGAGGACGAGGCCGTCGACGTGGGTCACCGTCACGCACACCGCCGCGTCCGGGTCGGCCGCGAGGCTGCGGCTGGCCACGGATCCGTGCACGTACAGCCACCGCTCGTCACGCCCGTAGACGGTCGGTACGACGACGGGGGCGCCGTCGACCACGACCCCGAGATGGCAGACGAAGCCCGCGTCGAGGATCGCCTCAAGGTCGGCGCGATCGGTACTGCCCTGCTCCCGCATGCGTCGGTGCGTGGTCCGCTCGGTCTGCGGCAGGGTGCGGGAGTCGTCGGTGTACGTCATGCGCCAGCACGCTACTCCCGTGGGGTCAGCGGGCGTTCAATCGGTACCCGTTGGGTTGCGGACGCGGGGCTCCGCCCCGGACCCCGCCTGCTCAATCGCCGCAGGGGCTTGAGATGCCGTGGTCCAATGCTCGGCAATCCGCACTCGAGAAAGGCATCCCGTGCCTGCAATCACCAACTGGGCCCGCAACATCACCTTCGCCGCCGAGCGGCTGCATCGTCCCGCCACCATCGACGAGTTGCGCGCGGCCGTCGCCAAGAGCGGGCACATACGGGTGCTCGGCAGCGGCCACTCGTTCAACCGGATCGCCGACGTGGACGCGGAGCGCGACGGCGCGCTCGTGTCGCTCGGCGCGCTGCCGAGCCGGATCGACGTCGACACCGCGGAGCGCACCGTCCGGGTCGGCGGCGGTGTGCGCTACGCCGAACTGGCCGCCGCGCTGCACGCGCAGGGGCTCGCGCTGCCCAACATGGCCTCGCTGCCGCACATCTCCGTCGCCGGTTCGGTGGCCACCGGCACGCACGGCTCGGGCAACGGGAACCGGTCGCTGGCCGAGGCCGTGCGGGCCGTGGAGATCCTGACCGGGGACGGGGAGCTGGTCACGCTCGCGCGCGGTGACGCCGGTTTCGAGGGGGCGGTCGTCTCGCTGGGCGCGCTCGGTGTGGTGCTGTCGTTGACGCTGGACGTGGAGCCGTCCTTCGATGTCGCGCAGCACGTGTTCCGTGAACTCCCCTTCCAGGGCCTGGACTTCGACTCCGTGTCGGCCGCCGCGTACAGCGTGAGCCTGTTCACCGACTGGCGCGGCCCGCGCTTCGACCAGGTGTGGGTGAAGCGGCGGATGCCGGACGCGCTGGACTTCCCGTGGGCCGAGGCCGCCACCCTGGCGCAGCACCCGGTGCCGGGGATGTCGGCCGTGCACTGCACCGAGCAGTTCGGGGTGCCGGGGCCCTGGCACGAGCGACTGCCGCACTTCCGGGCGGAGTTCACGCCCAGCAACGGCGACGAGCTCCAGTCGGAGTATCTGCTGCCGCGCGAGCACGCCGTCGCCGCGCTCGCCGCCCTCGACGCGGTGCGCGACCGGATCGCCCCCGTGGTCCAGGTCTGCGAGGTGCGCACGGTCGCCGCCGACACGCAGTGGCTGAGCCCCTCGTACGGCCGGGACACGGTCGCGTTCCACTTCACGTGGGAGTCGAACACGGAGCGGGTCCTCCCGGTCGTCTCGCTGGTGGAGGACCGGCTGCGGGAGTTCGGGCCGCGGCCGCACTGGGGGAAGGTGTTCACGGCCGACCCGGCGCGCGTCGCCGCCCTGTATCCGCACGCGGCGGACTTCGTGGCGCTGGCCGAACGGCTGGACCCGGAGGGGAAGTTCAGCAATGCGTTCGTGCGGACCGTGCTTCAGAGCGTTTGAGGAGGGGCTGGCGAGTGTTTGAGGAGCAGCTTCCGGGAGACTTCTGAAAGCCCTTTCTCCAACCCCTTGTCGAAGTCCGTCGGGCGCTCCTAGCCTGACGGTATGAAGCGCACGTCCCGCGACATACGGACGGCGAACCGGTACGAGGTGCTGCGCCGCTGCCTCGACCGGCCCGCCGTCTCCCGGCAGGAGTTGGCCGCAGAGACGGGCCTCAGCTCGGCGACCGTCGCCACGCTCGTCGGGGAGCTGCTCGACCTGGGGATCCTGGTCACGGGCGGCTTCGTGGACTCGGCGGGCGGGCGGCCGCGCGGCCTCGTCTCCGTCGACGCGGGCCACGGTTCGCTCGTCGGCGTGGACGTCGCGGAGACGTATGTGCACGCCGAGCTGTTCGACCTGAACCTGCGGGTCGTCGCCCGCGCCGACCGCCAACTGCGGCCCGGTGCGCACGAACCCGGGCACGTGGTCGCCGTGATCGCGGACGCGGTCCGTGCGGTGCTCGACGCCAACACCGGCGGGCCCGTGCTCGGCGCGGGCGTCTGCATGCCGGGACTCGTCGACCGGCAGGGCGGCATCAGCGTGTACGCCCCGAACTGGGGGTGGCGCGAGGCGGTGCCGCTGCGGGAACTCCTCGCCCAACACCTCGACTTACCGCTGTACTTGGACAATCCGCTGCGTGCGTCCACCGTCGCCGAGTTGTGGTTCGGGGCGGCGCGCGGGCGGGACGACGCGGTCGTCGTCAATCTCGGCACGGGTGTCGGTGCGGGGCTCGCGCTCGGCGGGGCGCTGCACCGGGGTGTCACCAACAGTGCCGGCGAGTGGGGGCACACCACGCTCGTGCTCGACGGTCGGCCGTGCCACTGCGGTGACCGTGGGTGTGTGGAGGCGTACGCGGGGGCGCCGGGGATCATGCGCAACCTGCGGGAGCTGCACCCGGGTTCGCCGCTGCTGCACGCCGACGACCAGACCGCCACGATCGAGGCGATCGGACGGGCCGCGGCGGAGGGGTCGGCGCAGGCGCTCGATGTGGTGCGGGAGACCGCGCGGTATCTCGGGGCGGCGGTCGCCGATCTCGTCAATCTGCTCAACCCCGAGGTCGTCGTGCTCAGTAGTTGGGTCGCCAGCGCGTTGGGCGGTCCCCTGGTGAGCGAGGTTCGGGGGGTGGTGGAGCGGCATTCGCTGGCGGGGCCGTTCGCCGCGGCGGAGATCGTTCTCTCGCCTGTTCCTACGGATCCGGTGAGCCTTGGCGCGGCGACGTTCGCGTTGGAGGGCGTGTTGAGCGGCACCGCGCCCGTTCCTCACCCACGTACGGCTTGATTGATTGCCGATTTTGATCTCGACGTAAGGAGCTCCATGCCCACGTCCACGTCCACCTCGATCGCCTACGTAACCGACCCCTCCCCCGGCCACGGCGCTCTCCCGCCTCGCACCTGGTACGCCGAATCGTCCGCTAACACACTTTCGCTCAAAGGGACTTGGAGCTTCCGGCTGGCGGCGCGGGCCGACACGCACGACGACTCCTTCGCCTCCCCGGGGTACGACGCCGGCAGTTGGAGCGGCGTCTCCGTGCCCGGGCACTGGGTGATGCAGGGGGACGGGGCGTTCGGGGCGCCGGCCTACACGAACGTCCTCTACCCGTTCCCGGTCGATCCGCCGCGCGTCCCCGACGAGAACCCGACCGGGGATCACCTGCGCGTCTTCGATCTGCCCGGCGACTGGCCCGGTGACGGCTCGGCCGTGGTCCGCTTCGACGGGGTCGAGTCCTGCGCGAAGGTGTGGCTGAACGGCACGGAGCTCGGCGAGTTCAAGGGGAGCCGGCTGCCGCACGAGTTCGAGGTCGGCCACCTCCTCGCCCCCACCGGCAACGTGCTCGCGGTCCGCGTGCACCAGTGGTCCGCGGGCTCCTACCTGGAGGACCAGGACCAGTGGTGGCTGCCCGGCATCTTCCGCGACGTGACACTCCTGCACCGCCCCGTCGACGGTGTCCGGGACTTCTTCACGCACGCCTCGTACGAGCACACCACCGGCCTCGGCACGCTCCGCGTCGACAGTGACGTGGAGGGGCGGATCACCGTGCCCGAGCTGGGAGTTGACGTGGCCACCGGGGAGTCGGCGACCGTTGCCGTCGAGCCGTGGACGGCCGAGACGCCGCGCCTGTACGACGGCGAGCTCGCGACGGCCGGTGAGCGGGTGCCGCTGCGGATCGGCTTCCGTACGGTGGAGCTGTCGGGCGGCCTGATCAAGGTCAACGGCACGCCGATCCTCTTCAAGGGCGTCAACCGGCACGAGTGGCACCCGGAGCACGGCCGCGCCCTGGACCTCGAAACCATGCGCCGCGACGTCGAGTTGATGAAGTCCCACAACATCAACGCCGTCCGCACCTCCCATTACCCGCCGCACCCGGCCTTCCTCTCCCTCTGCGACGAGTACGGGCTGTGGGTCATCGACGAGTGCGACCTGGAGACCCACGGCTTCTGCGAGCAGGGCTGGCGCGACAACCCGGTCGACGACGAGCGCTGGACCCCCGCACTGCTCGACCGTGCGGCCCGCATGGTCGAGCGCGACAAGAACCATCCGTCCATCGTTCTGTGGTCCCTCGGCAACGAGGCGGGCACCGGGCGCGGGCTCACCGCCATGGCCGAGTGGATCCGCGCGCGCGACCCCGAGCGCCTCGTGCACTACGAGGGCGACATCAACTGCCGTGACACCGACGTCTATTCGCGCATGTACGCCGATCACGCCGAGGTCGAGCGGATCGGCCAGGGTATCGACGGCGGCCCGGAGCGGCGGCGCTCCCTCCCCTTCATCCAGTGCGAGTACGCGCACGCCATGGGCAACGGTCCCGGTGGACTCGCGGACTACCAGCGGCTGTTCGAGAAGTACGACCGGCTTCAGGGCGCGTTCGTCTGGGAGTGGATCGACCACGGGGTCGCCGACGAGCGCCACGGGTACGCGTACGGCGGCGACTTCGGCGAGGAGCTGCACGACGGCAACTTCGTCTGCGACGGGCTGCTGTTCCCGGACCGGACGCCGTCGCCGGGGCTCATCGAGTTCAAGAAGGTGATCGAGCCCGTACGGATCACCGTCGACGGGGACGCCGGAGCGGTGCGCGTCACCAACCGCTACGACTTCCGCGACCTGTCGCACCTCACCTTCGACTGGACGTACGAAGTTGAGGGCGAGGCCGTGGAACGCGGCACGCTCACCGTGCCCCCGCTCACCCCCGGCGAGTCCACGGATCTGAAGCTGTCGGCGCCCGCGTCGAGTGAGGGGTACTGGACGATCCGGGCCACGGACGCCAACGGGGAGGAAGTGGCGTGGGGACAGAGCACCGCGACGGCACCAACACCAGCCCCTAGCAAGGCAGTTGGTGAACGGCCGAATACCACCGGGGACGTACTCACACTCGGCCCGGCCACCTTCGACGCCCGCACCGGAGACCTTCGCACCATCGGCGACGTGACACTCGCCTCCGCTCCCCTCCTCGACGTGTGGCGCGCGCCCACGGACAACGACGACGGCGCGAGCTGGCAGAACGACGAGCGGCTCGGCCTGCTGTGGCGACAGTTCGGCCTGCACCGCATGCAGCACCGCGTGGACGGCGTGGAGTTGGGCGGGGACGCACTCACGGTGCACACGCGGGTCGGCCCGGCCAGCCGTGACATCGGGCTGCGCGCGAGCTACCGGTGGACGGCCGACGAGCGGCGGCTGCGGCTGACCGTGTCCGTCACCCCGGAGGGCGACTGGCGGCTTCCGCTGCCCCGGCTCGGCGTCCGACTCGGGCTCCCCGTCGGGGACTTGGGCGTGCGCTGGTTCGGCGGCGGGCCCGGCGAGGCGTACCCGGACACGCGCGAGGCGGCACGGCTCGGGCTCTGGGGGTCGGACGTGGGCGCCCTGCACACCCCGTACGTGCGGCCGCAGGAGAACGGGGCGCGGATCGACGTCCGTTGGGCCGAGCTCGGCGGCCTGCGCATCGAGGGCGAGCCCGCCTACGCCCTCACGGCCCGCCGCTGGACGACGCAGCAGCTCGACGCGGCCACGCACCGCACGGACCTGACGCCCGGCGACACACTGTGGGTGCACCTCGACCACGCGCAGCAGGGCATCGGCACGCAGTCGTGCGGACCGGGCGTGCTCCCGCAGTACCGGCTGACGCCCAGGCCGGCTGAATTCGGCTTCGTCTTCAGCACGTTGACGTAGCCCCTCTCACGCCCGTGTCGGCCGGGGCGGCGGTCCCATCGCGGCCCCGGCCGACCTGACGACCGCCTGGGGGCAGGGGCGTAGCGGTCGTCGTGCACGGGAGTCGCCACCGGGGGCGGGAAGGTTGCCGCCACCTTCCCGCGCTCTGCTCAGAGTCTCACCGCGAAGGATCAGAGTCTCACCGCATCAGAGTCAGAGTCTCACCGCGAAGGAGTACAGCCGCGTCGTCTGCGCCTTGTTGCGGTTGTCGTCCGAGACGAGGAGCAGGTGTCTGCGGCCCTTGTACCGTCCGCTCTTGATGGATTCGCCGAGAGTCATGCCCTCCACGTTGTCCAGGAGCTTGTTCGACTGGGGGTTTCCGTCGTCGTTCACCTCGCCGGGGCTTCCTTCGGGGCAGCGGGCCAGGTCGAAGAGGGCGCGGCCCGCGATGAAGACGTCGGCGGGCGCCCTGTAGAGCTGCTTCTTGTCGGTCACATTCTGGGCCTCGGCCAGCGAGAGGTCCTTGACGTGCACCGAGTTCCCGAGCCCGGCCACGTACTGCCGTTCCAGGGCGAGCAGCCGCGTGTCGGAGACCGCCACGAGGTCGGCGAGGCCGAGGCCCTCGTCGCCTCGGTAGGCGAACTGGGCGTCGGGGTCGAAGGTGCCGTCGGCGCGCCGCTCGTAGCGCTGGATGCGCATGAGGTTGCGGCCGCGTTCGTCGCCGTCCCCGGCGAGCGGGGCCTCGACCGCAACGAACAGGTACTTGTCGCTCGGCGACAGGGCCATGGCCTCGATGGTGCGGCCCGCCGTCGCGGCGCCCTTCGGGTAGATCTCGAAGGCGTCGGGGATCGGCAGCGGTTCCCCCTTCTGGCGGCCCGTGCGCAGGTCGAAGCGGCGGATGGTGGGTTCGGTCTCGCCCGCCACGAGCGCCGTGCCGCCGTCCTTCTCCACGGCGACGGCCTCGGCGTCGAACCAGCCGCTCAGCGGTCCGCCCCCGGCCGCGCGCAGGGTGCGCGCCCGCTGGGCCTGCGGTGCCAGTGCGTCGGGCGAGCCGAACCTGATCGGGAAGATCCGCACGGCGTCGTTGTCGGCCACCGCGTACGCCAGCCCCGACTCGTCGGGCGCGTACGCGAGTCCGGACAGGCCCGCCACCGGTTCGTTGTCGACCTCCGTCTTGTCGAGCGCGTCGGAGTGGTCGAGCAGGGCCGCACGCGCGGAGCAGGGGCCGCGCGCCTCTTTGTGCGGCTTCGGGGGCGGTTCGTCCAACCGGTCCTGGACGTAGGGGATGCCGAATCCTGCGGTGAGACCGAGCACCAGGCCGATCGCGATGCCGATGGCGAGGCGGCCCCGCTTCGGCGGCGGTACCGGCGCCGGGGGCGGGGCCTGGACGGGGCGGCGGGCGGCGTTGCGGACGAAGGCGTACTCCCCCAGCCCGTTCTCGTCCGTGCACAGCGGGGCCGCCGCGTCGCTGCGGTCCTGCTCGGCCACCCACTCCTCGACGCGCGCCCGCACCCGCTGGTAGATGTCCTTCAGCGCGACCGTCTCGCCCGCTCCGGGGTCCGGGTCGCCCTGTTCGAGCACGTCGACGAGGGCGCCGGTGAAGACCGAGCAGCGGTCCGGGTCGGGGGCGTGCGAGGCGCGGTTGTGCGGCGAAGAGGCCATCAGGTAGAGGCCCTTGAGGTCGCGCACGGAGCGCGCCGCGAGGTCGGCGCCGCTCTCTCCCCCGGACATCCGGCTGTCCCTGGCCCACTGGGCGCTGTAGCAGCAGTCCAGGATGAGCACGGTCCGGGGAGCGGGCGACCGGTTGATGGCCTTGCGTACGTACATGGTGTCGACGCACGTCTCCGGCTGGCCCCGCTCCGTGCCGGGCAGCGTCAGGAACAGCCGGTTGTCCTCGCCCTCGCGCACGCCGTGGCCCGCGTAGTAGACGATGAGCGTGTCGTCGGCGGCGAGCCTGCCCGCGACCTCGATCGCCGCGGTCACCTCGCGGGCCGCGACGGGATTGGGCAGGACCTGGACGCGCTCGTCGGGGAAGCCGCCGATGTCGGGGTCGGTCAGCACGTCCCGCAGCCGCCGCAGGTTGTGCTCGACGCTGTCGAGGCGCTCCATCGTGTCGTGCCGGTAGTCGTTGACCCCGATCAGCAGGCAGGCCGACTTCTCCGGGTCGATGCGCCGCGCACCGCCGCGCTGCGGATCCCCGCGTTGCGTGCCGATGTGCTGCGGGTCTGCGCTGCCCGGGTCCGTGCGGCGCGACCCGTTTCTCGCGGGGCCCTCGGCCTGCGTCATCGGGAGGCTCCGCCGTCACGGTCGCTGTCGCCGCTAGCGTCGCCGTCGCCGTCTCTCAGGCCGGCGTCGTGCAGCAGCCCGCGGACCCGGTCGACGTCCTCGCCCCGCACGACGAACGTGATCTCCCCGTCGTGGCCGCGGCTGCGCCACCAGCCGCGCACGCTGTGCGTCACGTCGATCGCCAGGGACGCCGCACCGCAGGCGACGCCGACCCATTCGAGCACGTCGCCCATCGCGCCGGGCCGGTCCGCGTACGCGCTCTCGACGCGCGCTCCCGCGGAGCGCAGCTCGTCGTCGTCCTCCAGCCAGTCCCGGAGCGACGCGAGTTCCTTGACGCTCTCTCCCCCCGCGTCCCCTGTGTCCCCCACGCCCTGCGGTACCGAGAACCTGATCTCCACGCTTCCCCCTGTTCGCGTGCCCTCCGGCCGCGCCACGAAGACGCTTCCACAATTCCCCTACTGCGTAGGCGAATCGCGGGGAAGTCTCCCCGCACGAGGACCCTGCCGAACCACTACGGTCACGCCGCGCTCAGGGAACCGTCGCTTCCCGGCCGACTCCCGACAGAACAGTTCACGAGGCGTCCGAAATCCCGAACCCGGGCGTCCACGCTTCCGAACCCGGACGCCCGCGCTCCCGAACTCGGACGCCCGCCGCCCCCGGGCCCCGCCGTCCGGGCCCCGCCGCGCACGGCCCCGGCCCGGTTGACATCATGGACGGGTGAACTTCCGGTCGATCTACAGTCACGGTTTCGCGCGGGTCGCCGCGTGCACCGGCCACGCCGCCATCGCCGACCCGCGCACCAACGCGGAGGCCGTCCTTCGACAGGGCCGCCGCTGCGCGGAGGACGGAGTCGCCGTCGCCCTCTTCCCCGAGATGGGCCTGTGCGGCTACTCTATCGAGGACCTGGTGCTCCAGGACCCGGTGCTCGACGAGGTGGAGGAGGCGCTCGCCGACATCGTCACCGGCTCCGCGGACCTCCTGCCCGTCCTCGTGGTCGGCGCTCCCCTGCGTCACCGCAACCGCATCTACAACTGCGCGGTCGTCGTGCACCGCGGCCGGATCCTCGGCGTGGCCCCCAAGTCGTACCTCCCCACCTACCGGGAGTTCTACGAGAAGCGCCAGATCGCGGCGGGCGACGACGAGCGCGGCGGCACGATCCGGATCGGGGGCACCGAGGTCCCCTTCGGCACCGACCTCCTCTTCGCGGCCGAGGACGTCCCCGGCCTGGTCCTGCACGCGGAGATCTGCGAGGACATGTGGGTCCCGGTCCCGCCCAGCGCGGAGGCCGCCCTCGCCGGCGCGACCGTCCTGCTCAACCTCTCCGGCAGCCCCATCACGGTCGGCCGCGCCGAGGACCGCAAGCTGCTGTGCCGCTCCGCGTCGGCCCGCTGCCTCGCCGCCTACGTGTACGCGGCGGCCGGAGCGGGAGAGTCCACCACGGACCTCTCGTGGGACGGCCAGACCATGATCTACGAGAACGGGGTGCTGCTCGCCGAGACGGACCGCTTCCCGCTCGGTGACCAGCACGCGGTCGCCGACATCGACCTCGACCTGCTGCGCCAGGAGCGCCAGCGCATGGGCACGTTCGACGACAACCGTCGCACGCACGCCGCGCGCACCGGCGACTTCCGCCGGGTGGACTTCCACCTGGACCCGCCGACCAGCTCCGACCTGGGCCTCAAGCGCCGCGTCGAGCGCTACCCGTTCGTCCCGGCGGACGCCGAGCGCCTCGCCCAGGACTGCTACGAGGCGTACAACATCCAGGTCTCCGGCCTGGTCCAGCGCATGGGCGCGATCGGCGGCCCCAAGATCGTCATCGGCGTCTCCGGCGGCCTCGACTCCACGCACGCCCTGATCGTCGCGGCCCGCGCGATGGACCGGGCGGGCCGCCCACGCACCGACATCCTGGCGTTTACGATGCCGGGCTTCGCGACGGGCGAGCACACCAAGTCCAACGCGCACGCGCTCATGAAGGCCCTCGGCGTCACGGCCGCCGAACTGGACATCACCGACACGGCGCGCCTGATGCTCAAGGAGATGGACCACCCGTTCTCGCAGGGCGAGCCGGCGTACGACGTCACCTTCGAGAACGTCCAGGCGGGCCTGCGCACCGACTACCTGTTCCGCCTCGCCAACCAGCGCGGCGGCATCGTTCTCGGCACCGGCGACCTGTCCGAGCTGGCGCTCGGCTGGTGCACGTACGGCGTCGGCGACCAGATGAGCCACTACAACGTCAACGGCGGCGTGCCCAAGACGCTCATCCAGCACCTCATCCGCTGGGTCGTGAGCAGCGACCAGTTCGGCGACGAGGCCGGGCGGATCCTCACCGCGATCCTCGACACGGAGATCAGCCCGGAGCTGGTCCCCGGCGAGGAGTTGCAGTCCACCGAGTCGAAGATCGGCCCGTACGCGCTGCACGACTTCACGCTCTACTACGTGCTGCGGTACGGCTTCCGCCCCTCCAAGATCGCGTTCCTGGCGTGGCACGCGTGGCGGGACGTGGAGGCGGGCGAGTGGCCGCCCGGCTTCCCGGAGGACAAGCGCGGTGCGTACGACCTCGCGGAGATCAAGCACTGGCTGGAGTACTTCTGCCGCCGCTTCTTCCAGTTCGCGCAGTTCAAGCGGTCCGCGATGCCGAACGGCCCGAAGGTCTCGGCCGGCGGCTCGCTCTCGCCGCGCGGCGACTGGCGCGCCCCGTCGGACAGCAACGCGCGGGTGTGGCTGAGGGATCTGGAGCGGTGGGAGTGGCCGGAGGGGGTGTGATCCGGTGATCGCCCGGGACTGTGACGGCTGTCCACGATATTTCCGTAGGTAGACGTCACAGTCCCCTGGCGCTCACCACCGGACCCGCCCGGAACGTGCGCCGGTACGCCTGCGGGGTGACCCCGATGGTGGCGTGCAGGTGCTGGCGCAGGGACGTACCGGTGGCGAAGCCGACCTCCGCCGCGATGCGGTCCACCGGGAGGTCCGTGGATTCCAGGAGATGGCGGGCGCGGTGCACGCGTTGCAGGATCAGCCAGCGGCCGGGGCTCGTGCCGGTCTCCTCCTGGAAGCGGCGGGCGAACGTGCGCGGGCTCATCCGGGCGTGCGCGGCCAGTTCCCGCAGGGCGAGCGGCCGGTCGAGCCGCTCCAGGGCCCAGGCGCGGGCGGGCGCGGTGCCGGTCTCGCCCTCGTCGGGGACGGGCTGCTCGATGTACTGGGCCTGGCCGCCCTCGCGCCACGGCGGGACGACGCAGCATTTGGCCACGAAGTTGGCGAGGGCACTGCCGTGGTCGGAGCGCACCAGGTGCAGGCAGACGTCGAGTCCTGAGGCCGCGCCCGCGGACGTCAGTACGTCGCCGTCCTCGATGAACAGCACGTCCGGGTCCAGGTCGACGTGCGGGAACATCCGGCGGAAGCGGTCCGCGAGCGCCCAGTGCGTGGTGGCGCGCCGGCCGTCGAGCATCCCGGTCTCGGCCAGCGCGAACGCGCCCGTGCAGATGGAGACGGTGCGGGCGCCGGGCCGGATCCGGGCGAGCGCGGCCCGTTCGGCGGCGGGCAGCGGCTCGGCGATGCGGGACATGTCGTACGGCGGGACGATCACGGTGTCCGCGGTCTCAAGGGCCTCCGGGCCGTGTTCCACGGTGATCGTGAAGTCGGCGTCCGTGCGTACGGTGCGGGTCGGTGTCGCGGCGCAGGTCACGACCTCGTAGGCGTCACCCGCCGAGCCGAAGACCCGCTTCGGGATGCCGAGCTCGAAGGGGTAGACCCCGTCGAGGGCGAGCACGACCACGCGGTGCGGTGGGCCGTCGTGCCGGGCGAGGGGGAAGTCGGGGCCGAGTCCGGTCATGGCACGATTCTATCGCTGGATGACCATCTTGCCATTGTCCCGTTCCGCTTCGGTGGCGCAGGCTGGATTCATGAGCGACAAGAACACCACCACCATGAAGGCCATCAGCCAGGACACCCTCGGAGCACCCGAGGTGCTCCAGGAGGTCGAGGTTCCGCGACCGAAGCCGGGGATCGGGCAGATCGTGGTCGCCGTGCACGCGGCGGGCCTCAATCCGACGGACTACAAGCACCGCAGCTCCGGACTGTTTCTCGGCGAGCCACCGTTCGTGCTCGGCTGGGACGTGTCCGGGGTCGTCGAGGCCGTGGGTCTCGGCGTCGCCCTGTTCAAGCCGGGCGACGAGGTGCTCGGCATGCTGCCGTATCCGTACGGGGCCGGCTCGCACGCCGAGTACGTGGCCGGGCCCGCCCGCGCCTTCGTGCCGAAGCCCGCGGGGCTGAGCCATGTCGAGGCGGGCGCGCTGCCGCTCGTCGGGCTCACCGCCTGGCAGGCCCTGGTCGACATCGCCCAAGTGGATTCAGGACAGCGGGTGTTGGTGCAGGCCGCGGCCGGCGGCGTCGGACATGTGGCGGTGCAGATCGCCAAGGCGCGCGGCGCGTACGTCATCGGGACGGCGTCGGCCGCCAAGCACGAGTTCGTACGCGGCCTTGGCGCCGACGAGGTCGTCGACTACCGCACCACGGACGTCGCGGCCGAGGTCCGTGACATCGACGTCGTGCTCGACACCCTGGGCGGCGAGGACCGGCTGCGCTCCCTGGACGTGCTGAAGCCGGGCGGCATTCTCGTCTCGCTGCTGCCGGGCCAGTTCGAGGACGTCGCGGCGCGCGCCGCCGAGTTGGGGGTGCGGGCGACGGACATGCTCGTCGAGCACGATCAGGCGGGGATGCGGGCCGTCACCGAACTCGTCGAGTCGGGCAGGCTCACGGTGCACGTGTCGGACACGTACCCGCTGGCCGAGGCCGCCAAGGCGCACGCCGAGGGCGACACGGGGCGGGTGACGGGCAAGCTCGTGCTCACGGTGCGGCCGTAGCCCCGGCCCCCTCCGGGGGCGCGCTCAGCGTGGTCAGCGTGGCCCGGATCGTCGCCAGGAGAGTGCGGCGGTCCTGGGCCCGACTCAGTACGCGCAGGCCGTAGTACGCGCTCTGCACCTGGCGGGCCAGGGTGCGCGTGTCGATGTCCGTACGGAACTCGCCCGCGCCCTGGCCCGCAGCGACGACCGCCCGGATGGCGCCCTCGACCCGGTCGAAGGTGCGGCGCACCACCTGCTTGACGTCGGGGTCGTGCGCCGCCGCCTCGATCGCGGCGTTGATCGCGAAGCAGCCGTGCGGGTCCGCCTCCGCGGCGGCGAGGTCGGTGTCGACGGCGTGCACCATCAGGGCGCGCAGCCGCCGGGCCGCCGAACCGGACCCGGCGAGGATCTCCATCTGCTCGGCGGTGGCGGTGTCGTGGTAGCGCTCCAGGGCGCGCAGGTACAACTGCCGCTTGCCGCCGAAGGTGTTGTAGAGGCTGGAGGGGCCGAGCCCGGTGCTGTCGCACAGGTCGCGCGTGGACGTCCCCTCGTACCCGTGCCGCCAGAACGTGTCCATCGCCGCGCCGATGACCCGCTCCTCGTCGAACTGCCGTGGCCTCGCCATACCGCAAGACTACGAGTTTTGGAGCACCGGTACAAAACTCCCGGCGCGACGCTCCAGGCGGACCGCCCACAGCACACCCATCAGACCCACCGCCGCGAGCGCCGCCCCCACCCACGCCACGGACGCGTACCCGAGGCCCGCGTCGATCGCGAGGCCGCCGAGGAGCGGGGCGAGGGTGTTGCCCACGTTGAAGGCGGCCGTGTTGGTGGCGCCGACGAGGGTGGGCGCGGCGGGCGCGAGCGTGAACACGCGGGACTGGAGAGCAGGGTTGGTGACATATCCGGCCACGCCGAGCGCGAAGACGAGGACGACGACCACGACCGCCGCATGTGCGGCCACCGCGAGCAGCGCCGAGATCACGGCGAGGGCCCCGAGCCCCCAGCCGAGCGTGGCCAGCGGGGCGGCGTGCGCGGTGCGGCCGCCGATGACGAGGCCGAGCAGTCCGCCCGCGCCGAAGAGCGCGAGCAGCACGGGCACCCACGCGTCGCGAATCCCGGTGACGTCGGTGAGCAGGGACGCGAGGTAGCTGAAGGTCACGATGACCGCGCCGAAGGTGAAGGCGGTGATGGCGTAGGAGAGCCAGAGGGCGGGGCGGGCCATCCCACGCAGCTCCGCCCGGACCGAGCGGGGCGCCTCCGTCCCACCCTTCGTGGCCCGGTCGGCCGGTAGCGCGAGGAGCGTACTGACCGCGCTGACCACGGTCGCCGCGGCCACCGCCCAGAACGCGGCGCGCCAACTGGCGTGCTGGCTCAGGACAGTTCCGGCGGGAACGCCCACGATCGTGGCGAGGGTGAGGCCGCCCGCGACCACGGCGACCGCGCGGCTCTTGGCACTCGCGGGCACCAACGCGACGGCGGTGGCCACGGCGACGGCCCAGAACCCGGCGTACGCGAGGGCGCCGATCACCCGCGTCGCGAACAGCAGCCCGTAGCCGGGGGCGAGCGCGCCGACGACGTGCGCCGCCACGAACACCACCTGGAGCCCGACGAGCGTGGCGCGGCGCGGCAGGCGCAGCGTCGCCACGGCGAGCAGCGGCGCGCCGACGACCATCCCGATCGCGAACGCCGAGATGAGCAGCCCCGCGTCGGGGATGGAAACACCCAGGTCGGCGGCCATGCCCGGGAGCAGCCCGGAGAGCATGAACTCCGATGTGCCTTGCGTGAAGATGCCGAGCCCCAGGACGTAGACGGCGAGTGGCATGGGTTCTCTTCCTTTCCCTGTCGTTCCCGAGCGCGCGCCCGTCCACTTCCCCCCGCTCTGATGGTTTTGGAGCGCACGCTTCATAACTAGAGCGACGGTGGCCCGCCGCGCCCTCACCGCAGGAAGCTAACACGTTATGTAGCGCACGCTCCAAAACGAGGGGCGGCGGCCGTTAGGGAATACCCACGGCGGGCCCCCGGTTCGATCACCCCGTACGCATACAGGCGGTCAACTTGCGCAGGGGGACGACAGGATGAGCGGCATCGAGGTGCACGGCAGAGTCGCGGACGGCTTCGAGGAGGTCCGCGAGGAGTTCGCGGCGGCGGTCGCCGAGGAGACGGCCGAGCCGGGCGCGCAACTGGCGGCGTACGTCCAGGGGCGGCCCGTCGTCGACCTGTGGGCCGGTGACGGCATCGACGGGTCGACGCTGCTGCCCGTCTACTCCAACAGCAAGGGCGCCGCACACTTGGTGGTGGCACTGCTCGTGCAGGAGGGTGTGCTCGACCTGGATCGCCAAGTGGCTTCGTACTGGCCCGAGTTCACGGGTGGCGGGAAAGAACGGCTGACGCTGCGCGAGCTGATCGCGCACCGCTCGGGCCTGGTCGGTGTCGACGGCGGGTTCACCCTGGAGGAGCTGGCGGACGACCGTGTCGTCGCCGCCCGTCTCGCCGGACAGCGGCCGTTCTGGGAGCCGGGGACGGCGTACGGCTATCACGCGCTGACCATCGGGGCCCTGACGGGTGAGGTGGTGCGCAGGGCGACGGGCCGCACGCTCCAGGAGGTCTACGAGGAGCGGATCCGGGCGCCGCACGGGCTCGACCTGTGGCTGGGGCTCCCGGAGGCCGAGGAGGCACGGTTCCAGCCGGTGCGGCCGATGGCACCGACGCCCGAGCAGCAGGCACTCCTGGACGCGAACCAGCCCCCGGCCGAGAGCCTCCTCCCCATCGCGTTCAACCGGGCCGCCGACCCGTCCTTCGACATCGTCGACTACGCCAACTCCCGTACGGTGCGCGCCCTCGGGCCCGCATCCGGTGGCGGCGTGGGCACCGCACGCGGGCTCGCCCGGCTGTACGCGGCGGCGCTCAGCGGGGTCGACGGGGCGCCGGCACTGCTGAAGCCCGAGACGGTCGCGGAGTTCACGGAGCGCCGCTGGACGGGCACCGACGCGGTGACGGGCGAGCCGGACCACTTCACGCTCGGCTTCGAGACGGAGGGGGTGCGCTACCCGACCCTGGGGGCCACCGCGTTCGGCCACTCCGGGGCCGCGGGCTCCGAGGCGTTCGCGGACCCGCGCACAGGCCTGGCCTACGGCTACACCCGCCGCCGTTTCGCCTTCCCGGGCGGCGCGGCACCAGAGAACCAGCGGCTCGTCGCGGCGGTGGCGCGGGCGGCCGAGCAGACCGCCCGCTGACCTCTCAACGCACGAACTCCGCTCGCAGGAGCCCCTGTTCACGCAGCGCGTCCCGGACGAACTGCGCGAACTCCGTGGCCCCGCGCACCGACGTGTGCGTGTTGTCGCGCTTCTCGTTGTAGAGGTAGAGCGTCTTGGAGGCTTCCGGCCCCAGTTCCTCCACGCGTGCCTTCGTCAGTGCCGTCAGGTCGATCAGGGGGACGCTCTCCGCCTCCGCCAACTCACGTACGACGGCCGGGTGGTTGACGCCGAGGCCGTTCACGAGGAGGGCCGTGTCGTTGTTCAGGGTGCCGTCCGCGTTGAACCAGCGGCGCACGATCGGCGTCACGAGGACCGGCCGTCCACCCCGCGCCCTGACACGGTCGACGAGGGTCTTGAGGTTGGCCCGGTACGTCGCCCCGTCGGTGGTCTTGTCGTTGTGGGCGAGCTGGATCAGGGCCAGGTCGCCGCGGCGGAGCTGCGGCTCGACGGCCGGGAAGAGGGCGGGGTTCTGGAGGTATGTCACCGAACTCTCGCCGGAGTCTGCGTAGTTGGACACGGCCACACCCCGCTTGAGGTACTGCGGCAGCTCCTGACCCCAGCCCGTGTACGGGTCCACCGCCTGGTCGCACACCGTCGAGTCGCCGAGGAGGAAGACGCGTGGGGTGGTGGTGCGTGCTTTCTTGATCTGAATCGATGCAAGGCGGGGAGCCGGTCCGGCGAAGGTGAGGTCGAGGCCTTCCGTGCCGGTGGGGCCCGTGGGCTCGCCTTCCGGGGTGCGGACGTCGACCGTGAAGGAGCGGTGGACCGTCCGGCCTGCGGCCGTCGGCGTCTCGGCGAGCAGGGCCCGGCGGGCCTCGCCGGAGATCGAGGTGCTGCCCGCTTCGGCGCCGCCCAGCGCGACGCGTACGTCGTACTGTCCGGGAGCCACGTCGAAGTGGCAGGTCACGGGCGCGGTCCCCGTGCAGTGGTCGAGGCCGGAAGCCGGGGAGGACCCGGAGGCGGCGTGGGCGGGTGCGAGGCCGCCGGCGGACACGGCCGCCGCGAGGCAGGCGACGACGAGGGCAGGTCTACGGAAGCGGCTCCGGGCACGTCTCACGGGTGGACTCCTTCGGCAGGGCGTACGGCGGACGGACCATAGCCCAGCGGGCAAGCGCTTTCTAGACCCCCTGCAACGATTCAAAGTTTTCGGCGAGAAACCGGCCGGCCTCTTCAAGTCCCGTTCGCCGAAAGGGCTTTCGCGAACGCCGTTCGACTGTCACGCTGCCGAGTCATCCGCACCATCCGCACCTCCCACCTCACCCAGGAGGGCACCCCCATGCCCGAAACCCCCATCGGACGCCGCACCCTGCTGACGGCCGCCGCCGCGACCGCCGCCACCGCTGCCGTCGCAGGCCCCCTCTCCCCCACCGCGTCGGCCGCCGCATTCGGCTACCGCGACGACGGCTCGAACTACGTCGTCGACACCGGCGCCGACCTCGTCTTCAAGGTCAGCAAGGCGAACGGCGACCTGACGTCCCTGGCCTACAAGGGAGTTGAGTACCAGGGCTACGGCGGCAAGAACTCGCACATCGAGTCGGGGCTCGGCGCGTCCTCGGTCGGCGTCAAGCAGTCCGGTTCGACGATCCTGATCTCCGTGGCGTACGGCACGCTCAAGCACTACTACGCGGCCCGGAGCGGTGAGAACAACGTCTACGTGTGGACGAACAAGGCGGACACCTCCGTCAGCGCCACCCGTTTCATCCTGCGCGTCAAGGCCGGCCTCTTCCTCAACGACCAGCCGGACTCCTACACGTACGCGCCGACGACGATCGAGGCGTCCGACGTGTTCGCGAAGGCGGACGGTCAGACCAGGTCGAAGCACTACTCGAAGCTGCGCGTCATCGACTACGACCACGTCGGCTGGAGCGCGGGCGGTGTCGGGTTGTGGGTGGTCCGCTCGAACCACGAGAAGGCGTCCGGCGGGCCGTTCTACCGCTCGCTGCTCCGGCACCAGAGCGCGGACGGCGGCGGGCTCTACGAGATCCTGTACTACGGCCAGAACCAGACGGAGGGCGAGCGGTTCGGCCTCCAGGGCCCGTACGTCATCGCGCTCACGGACGGCGGCGCGCCCTCGTCGTCGCTGCACAGCGGGAACATCGACACGTCGTGGGCGGACCCGCTCGGCATGTCCGGGTACGTCGCCGCGAGCGGGCGCGGGCGGGTGGCGGGCGTCGGCATCAGCGGCCGGGACACGTCCCACGCCTACACCGTCGGGCTCGCCAACTCCACGGCGCAGTACTGGGGTTCGGCGCGCGCGTCGGACGGCTACTTCTCGATCGCGAAGGTGCTGCCGGGCACCTACACGCTCACCGTCTTCAAGGGCGAACTCGCCGTCCACACAGGGTCGGTGACGGTCACGGCGGGCGCGACGACGACGGTGAACACGATCGCGATCCCCGCCACGAACGACCCCTCCAACGCCACCGCGATCTGGCGCATCAACGACTGGAACGGTACGCCGAGCGGGTTCAAGAACGCCGACCTGATGACGTACGCGCACCCGTCCGACGTACGCGCCGCCTCTTGGACCGGCAACGTCGTGATCGGCAGCGGCACCGAGACGTCCGCCTTCCCCTGCTACCTCTGGAAGGACGTCAACAGCGGCGTCGTCGTCTACTTCAAGCTGACCGCCGCGCAGGCCGCCGCCGCGCACACCCTCCGCATCGGCGTGACGGCGGCGTACGCCAACGGCCGTCCGCAGGTCGTCGTCAACGACACGTGGACGTCCGCGATCCCGACGCCGCCGACCCAGCCGGCCACCCGCTCCCTCACGAACGGCTCGTACCGCGGCAACAACCACACGTTCACGTACTCCGTCCCCGCCTCCGCCTGGCGGACGGACACCAGCGCGTACAACTCGCTGAAGATCCAGGTGGTGAGCGGCTCCGGGACGACCTCGTACCTGAGCGCCGGGACGGCGATCGACGCGATCGATCTGCTGGCGTAGGGCCTGCGTACCCTTTGGACCCTTAGGGCCCGACCCGGTCCGTCGGTTAGCGTCGACGTCATGACCAGCAACTCCTTCACCCGCGCCCTCGCCGGAGGCGCGCTCGTTCTCGACGGCGGCCTGTCCAATCAGCTGGAGGCCGCCGGGCACGATCTGAGCGACGAGCTGTGGTCGGCCCGGCTGCTCGCCGAGGAGCCGGAGGCGATCGTCGCGGCGCACCGCGCGTACTACGAGGCGGGCGCGAATGTCGCCATCACGGCCAGCTATCAGGCCACCTTCGAGGGGTTCGCACGGCGCGGCATCGGTCGGGAGAAGGCCGCCGAACTCATGGTGTCCAGCGTGGAGTTGGCGCGTGCGGCGGCCACCGCCACCGACACCGACCGACCCCTGTGGGTGGCCGCGTCCGCGGGGCCGTACGGGGCGATGCTCGCCGACGGGTCGGAGTACCGGGGGCGGTACGGGCTGAGCGAGGAGGAGCTGTACGCCTTCCATCGGCCCCGCCTCGAGGTGCTCGCGGGGGCCGCGCCGGACGTGTTCGCCCTGGAGACCGTGCCCGACGCGGCCGAGGCGCGGGCCCTGGTGCGGGCCGTGCGCGGGCTCGGCGTGCCGGCCTGGCTGTCGTACAGCGTCGACGGCGCGCACACCCGCGCCGGGCAGCCGCTGGAGGAGGCGTTCGCGGTGGCCGCCGACAGCGAGGAGGTCGTCGCGGTCGGCGTCAACTGCTGCGCCCCGCGCGACGTCGAGCCCGCCGTGCGCCTAGCCTCCCGCGTTACCGGCAAGCCGGTCGTCGTCTACCCCAACAGCGGCGAGGAGTGGGACGCCGAGGCGCGCGCCTGGACGGGCAGCGCCACGTCCGCCCCGGAACAGGTGACCGCGTGGCGGGACGCCGGGGCTCGGTTGATCGGGGGCTGCTGCCGGGTCGGGCCGGGAGCCGTGGCGGGGATCGCGGCGGCACTCGACCGCTGAGCCACGGGCGTGCTGGGCCGCTGAGCCACGAGGGGCGCGCTAGGCCCGGCGCGCCGCCCAGCCGATCGCCCCCGCCAGATGCGCCCGGAAGGCCGGGTCGTCGTACGCCTCCGTGGCGGGCATGCCCGGATGTCAGTGGGGCTCGCGATCACCCTGGTCGAGGCGGAACGGCGGGTAGGTGTCCGTCATCAGGCCCGCGTACGCCGCCACCCGCGCCGCCCAGCGGTGCAGGCCGATGTTGAAGTCGTACATGCCGCGCGGGTAGACGCCGGTGAAGAGCAGGGCGACGGCGGCGAAGAACGTGAGCAGTCCCGCGACGCCGCCCGCCGTGCTGGAGCCGCCGACGAGCAGCGACACCATCAGCAGTTGGGGCAGCACGAGCAGCCACCACTTGACCAGGACCAGGCCGCGCGACAGGTGCTCGGGATAGACGACATCAAGGCGGGCCGGATAGTCGGGGACGGGCCCGAGCGTGAACGGCGGGTAGCGGTCGGTGCCGAGGGTTCCGTACGTGTAGTAGCCGACGCGCCAGGTCCAGCGCATCACACCGACGTTGAAGTCGAAGAGGAGGCGTGGGTAGCGGGTCGTGAACAGGATCGCGAACAGGGCGACGAGCGTGGTGAGGGCGGAGCCGATGAAGAGGAGGACGAGGACGAGGTAGTGCGGCAGGGCGAGCAGCCACTTCACCAGCCACAGCCATCGGGACACGGCCGGATCGTAATCGGCTTCCAGGGTGACCGGACTCGCGGGGACCGCGGTGGTGACGAGGAATTCGTTTTCTGCCATATGCCTCGTGTACGGCGGTTTCGGCCCGCGCGCAAGGAGGGACGGAAGGTGTCCGTTTCGTACAAGACCGGGCGGGGGTCCGCTGCCTACGGTGGGCCGCATGAACGAGATCCGTATCCGTATGGACGCCATCGGCGTCGCCACCACCGACCTGGCCGCTTCGCTGGCCTTCTACCGCCGCCTCGGCCTCACGTTCCCCGAGGGCGCGGAGGAACTCCCGCACGTGGAGGCCGAGTTGCCGGGCGGCATCCGGCTGATGTTCGACCCCGACCCCGGGGCCGGTGAGCGCGGCCGGGGCCGCGTCGGGCTCGCGTTCCACTGCGGGGACGCCGCGGGGGTCGACGCCGCGTACGAGGGTCTGACCGGGGCGGGGCACCGCGGTGAGGCCAAGCCGTGGGACGCGCCGTGGGGTCAGCGGTACGCCGTCGTCCTCGACCCGGACGGGAACCAGGTGGACCTGTTCGCGCCTCTCACCTGAGCAACAGCTTTCCGAGCGTCGTCCCCGTCAAGTCCCTTACGTCGCGCGCCAGATGGGCCTGGTCCGTATAGCCCGCGCGGGCCGCCGCCTCGGCGAAGGGGACGCCGGCGCGGGCGAGCGCCAGGGCCCGTTGCAGGCGCAGGACGCGGGCCAGGGTCTTGGGTCCGTAGCCGAACGCGGCGAGCGAGCGGCGGTGCAGGGTGCGGGCGCCGAGGCCCGTCTCGTGGGCGACGGCCGTGACGGTGCGGCCCGCGTCGAGCGCCCGCGCCACGTGGGTGAGCAGCGGGTCGGGCGGGCCCGCGACGTGGGCGAGGCGGGCCGCGAGGGCCTCCAGTTCGGCCGCGGGGTCGGCGGCCGCGTCGAGCCGCTCGGTCAGCCGCCGGGCCTCGCTCCCCTGCCACAGGTCCGCCAACTCGGCGCGGGTGTCCCGCAGTTCGTGTGCCGGTACGCCGAGATAGCCGGGCGCCGTGCCGGGTGCGAAGCGGATGCCCGCGTAGCGGCGGCCTTCGCCGGGGTCCGTGGAGTGGGCGCGGGTGTCGGGTCCCGCGACGAAGAGCCGGCCCTCGCTCCAGATCAGGTCCATGCAGCCGTCGGGCAGCACCGGGGCCGCGGCGCTCTCGTCGTCCGCGACGGTCCGGGTCCACACCACCGCGCCCGGCACCCGCGCGGCCCGCTCCGCGTAGCCGCCGCTCATGTCCGGTACTCCTGCGGGCTCACCCCGTACTCCCGCTTGAACGCGGTGGACAGGGCGAACGCGCTGCCGTACCCGACGCGCCGGGCGATCGCCGCGACCGTCGCCCCGCCCTCGCGCAGCAGGTCCGCGGCGAGCGCGAGGCGCCAGCCGGTCAGGTACGTCATCGGGGGCTCGCCCACCAGGTCCGTGAAGCGGCGGGCGAGCGCGGCACGCGAGACCCCGGACCGCTCGGCGAGTTCGACGACCGTCCAGGGATGGGCGGGGTCGTCCTGGATGAGCCGCAGCGCGCGGCCCACGACCGGGTCGCCCATCGCCCGGTACCAGGCGGGCGCGTCGGCCTCGGGCCGGGAGAACCAGGCGCGCAGCGAGGCGATCAGCAGGAGGTCGAGGAGGCGGTCGAGGACGACGTCCTGGCCGGGCTCGTCCTTCACGATCTCCTCGGCGACCAGCGGGGTGAGCGGGCAGCGCCACACCTCGGTGGGCAGCACGAGCAGCGCGGGCAGCGCGTCGAGCAGCCGCGCGGTCAGCTCCCCGCGCAGCTGGTAGGTGCCGATGAGCATCTTGGCCGGGGCGTCCGGGGACTCGCCCCACTCCCGTACGCCGAACCCCTTGTAGCGGCCGACGTGCGCGGGGCCCAGCGGGCGGCACTCCTGCCCGGGTCCGATCTCGGCGCGCGGCTCGGTGGCCGGGTCGTCGCAGCAGACGTACGGGTCAGGGCCGCGGGCGATGGCGATGTCGCCGGGGCGGATGTGCCGGGGCTTGTCCTCGTCGCCCTCCGGCAGGATCCACGCCTCGCCCTCCACCATGATCATCACGGAGAGCGGTGCCTCGTCGGCGATCCGCACGGCCCACGGCGGCTCGAAGCAGGCCCGCATCATGAAGGCCCCGCGCGCCCTCGGCCCTTCCAGGAGCCCTGCGAGTACGTCCATGGGGGAAGCGTAGACGGACGCGTATGGCGGTGAGCGGCTCGGCGATGTCGGTGGGTGGCGCGCGGCGGTTGAGTGGAGGCATGACACAGACGGAGCGGAACACACGGACGGTGCTGGTGACCGGGGCGACCGGTCGTACGGGGCGCAGGGTCGCCGACGCGGCGCGCGCCGCCGGGCTGAGCGTGCGGGCGGCCTCCCGGTCGGGCGCGGTGCGGTTCGACTGGGAGGAGCCCGGGACCTGGGACGAGGCGCTGCGCGGCGCCGACGGGGCGTATCTGGCCTTCCCCACGGACATCGGGGCGCCGGACGCCGCCGGCCTGGTGGGCGCCCTTGCGCGGCGGGCGGTGGAGCTGGGGGTGACGCGGCTCGTGCTGCTGTCGGCGCGCGGCGAGGACCAGGCGCTGCCGGCGGAGGAGGCGCTGCGGGCGTCGGGGGCGCAGTGGACCGTGCTGCGGTGCGCCTGGTTCCAGCAGAACTTCAGCGAGGGCCACCTCGCGGACCAGGTGCGCGGCGGGGAACTGGCGTTCGCGGCGCCGGAGGCGCTGCGCGAGCCGTTCATCGACGCGACGGACATCGCGGAGGTCGCGGTCGCCGTGCTGCGCGAACCGTCGGGGCGGTACGCCGGTGAGGTCCTGGATCTCACCGGGCCCGAGCTGCTGACGTGGGGCGAGGCGCTCGCGGCCGTCGCGGCGGCCACCGGGACCGAGAAGCGCTATGTCCCGGTTCCGGTGCGGGAGTACGGGGCGGCGCTGGCCGGGTTCGGGGTGCCGGAGGAGGAAGTGGCGTTCCTGGTGGAGCTGTTCGGGGCGCTGCTCGACGGGCGGAACGCCGCGGTCACCGGTGACGTGGAACGGGTGCTCGGGCGCGGGCCGCGCACGTTCGGGGAGTTCGCGGAGCGGGAGGCGGCGGCCGGCGCCTGGAAGTAGCCGGCCGGTGCCGCCCGGCGGCGTCAGTCCTCCTCGTCCTCCGACCCGTCACCGTTCTTCCGGGCGTGCGTACGCAGGCGGGACGTGACGTCCTCCGGGGGCAGGAACTTCGACCAGCGCTCCGGGAACTCGGACGGCATGCCCGGGTCGTCGCCGTCGTCCAGGTCCTCGTCGTCGTCCGGGAAGCCCAGCGCGGCCGCCCGCGCCAACTGCTCGGTGGCGGCCGCCCTGCGCACCCGCTCGTTCGCGGCGCGCGCCGCCGCCGTCGCGACCGACGGCCACACCCGGTCGATCGCGGCGTTCACCGCGGCGCCGACGAGCACCGCGAACGCCGAGACGCCGATCCACAGCAGCACGGCGACCGGTGCCGCGAGGGAGCCGTAGATGGTCGGGCCCTCGATGGTGTTGGTGAGGTACAGGCGCAGCAGGAAGCTGCCGGGGATCCACATCGCGAGCGCCACGAGGGCCCCCGGCACGTCCTCGATCCACGGCGAGCGCACCGGCACGGACACGTGGTACAGCGTCGTCAGGAACGCGATGGACAGGACCAGGACCACGGGCCAGTAGAAGATCTGGACGAGGGACTGGGACCAGGGCACGAGCCCGATCACCGCGTCCGGGCCCGCGATCATCAGCGGCAGCGCTATCGCGCCGACGACGAGCCCCACCAGGAAGAGCAGAAAGGCGAGCAGCCGCGTCTTCACGATGCCGCGGACGCCGTCGAGGCCGTACATCACGGTCACCGTGTCCACGAACGTCGACACCGCGCGCGAGCCCGACCACAGCGAGAGCAGGAAGCCGATGGAGATGACGTCGGGCCTGCCGCCCTTGATGACGTCGTCCAAAATCGGTTCTGCGATCTCCTTCACGCCCTGGTCGGTGAGGACCGTGCGCGAGGCCTCCAGGATGTTGTCGCGGACGCCCGCGATGGTGTCGGCGCCGGTCCAGGTGTCTACGTAGGCGAGCAGACCCACCAGGGACAGCAGCAGCGGCGGCACCGACAGGAGCGTGAAGAACGCCGCCTCGGCCGCGAGGCCCAGGATGCGGTACTCCATGCACGAGTTGACGGTGTCCTTCAGGAGCAGCCAGGTCGTCTTCCGTTTCGAGACGTTGTGATAGAGGACGCGCACCCGGTGCAGACGTCCGGACGGCGGTTCGGGGGATTCACTTGCTGGCTGCACACCTCAACGGTATCCGTCGGGAGGGACGGCGTCCGACGTCAGGCCCGGCCTGTGGTGGGGTTTGCGGTGGCGCGGGTAGGTTCGACAGACATGGCAGGCAGCACGCATACCGTCACCAACCAGGCCCCTCCGCTCGTCGGATACGACGTCTTCTCCGCCGACGCGGCCCTCACGCAGGGTCTGAAGCGGCATCTGGACCCGGGACTTCTGGACGAGACCCTCGCGGACCTCACACTTCTCGGCCGCACCGCCGGGTCCACCCAGGCCCAGGAGTGGGGCCGGCTCGCGAACGAGAACCCGCCACGCCTTCGCACCCACGACCGCTACGGCCACCGGATCGACGAGGTGGAGTTCCATCCCGCGTGGCACCGGCTCCTGGGCAAGGGTGTGTCGGCGGGGCTCACGTCGGCGTGGACGCGGCCGGGAGGTCATCTGCGGCGCGCCGCCGCGTTCCTGGTGTGGTCGCAGGTGGAGGCGGGACACCTGTGCCCGCTGTCGATGACACACGCGGCCGTGCCCGCGCTGCGCGCCGAGCCGGAGCTCGCCGCCGTGTGGGAGCCCCTGCTGACGTCCATGGTCTACGATTCCGGGCTGCGCCCCGCGGGGCAGAAGGCCGGTGCGCTCTTCGGCATGGCGATGACGGAGAAGCAGGGCGGCAGCGACGTACGGGCCAATACGACGCGGGCCGTACCCCTGTCCGAGGACGGGACGTACACGCTCACCGGCCACAAGTGGTTCTGCAGCGCGCCGATGTCGGACGGATTCCTGGTACTCGCGCAGACCGGCGCAGGACTCACGTGTTTCCTCGTGCCGCGCGTCCTGGAGGACGGCACCCGCAACCCGTTCGCCCTCCAGCGCCTGAAGGACAAGCTGGGCAACCGGTCCAACGCGTCGGCCGAGGTCGAGTTCGACGGGACATGGGCGCGCCGCGTCGGTGAGGAGGGGCGCGGGGTGCGCACCATCATCGAGATGGTGTCGGCGACCCGGCTCGACTGCGTGCTCGGTTCCGCGGCCCTGATGCGGCAGGCGGTGGCGCAGGCGACCCACCACTGCGCGTACCGCGAGGCGTTCGGGGCGAAGCTGGTGGACCAGCCGCTGATGAGCAACGTACTGGCGGATCTGGCCCTGGAGTCGGAGGCCGCGACGACGCTCGCGCTGCGGCTCGCGGCGGCGTACGAGGACGGCGGCGAGCAGGAGCGGGCGTTCCTGCGGATCGCGGTGCCCGCGGCCAAGTACTGGGTGACGAAGCGCTGTACGCCGCTGGTGGCGGAGGCCCTCGAATGCCTCGGCGGCAACGGGTACGTGGAGGAGTCCGGCATGCCGAGGCTGCTGCGCGAGTCACCGCTGAACTCGATCTGGGAGGGCGCGGGGAACGTACAGGCCCTGGACGTCCTGCGGGCGTTGCAGCGGGAGCCGCAGGCGCTCAACGCGTTCCTGGTCGAGATCGGCAAGGCGCGCGGCGCCGATCACCGGCTCGACGCGGCGGTGAAGGATCTGCTGACCGAACTCGGCGACCTGGACGGCATCGAGGCACGCGCGCGCCGGCTCGCGGAGCGGATCGCGCTGGTGCTCCAGGGTTCGCTGCTCGCGCGGTACGGCCCCGACGACGTGTCGGACGCGTTCTGCGCGGCGCGGTTCGGGGGCGACAGAGGCTCGGGCTTCGGAACACTGCCGCACACACTGGACCTGACGGCACTGGCGGAACGGGCCCGCCCACAGATCTGACCACCTGGAGACTTACACGGGTCCCGCGGTCCGGAAACTGACGCGGGGATGGTGCTGCGCCGACACGGCACCATCCCCACTCATCAGGGCCCCTAGAGGAGCTCGGACGCCGCATCAGCGGCGTCGTCCCCATCTTTAAACCCCGCACGGTTGTTCACCAGGGTTGCAGGGGGTTGCAACGTTCCTCGGGAAGGCCCACGCCTGCGCGGCTTCTCAAGGCAGGATGGACGCAACTCTCCACAACCGAGGTTCCCCGCATGAACAAGGATTCGACGATCGACCTCGCACGGTTGTCCTCCATGGACGTGGCGCACTCGTCCCGCCTGCTCAAGGGGGTGCGCGACGCCACGCTCTCGGGGCAGCGGCCGCGGGTACGCCCGCGACCGGTGATCGGCGACTCCTGGCAGCGGATGCTGCGGGACGGCGTCGACCCGGACCGCGACGTCCGGGCGGGGCTGCTCACCGCGGAGGAGCTGGAGGAGAAGCGGCAGGCCTCACCGCTCCTCCCTCTCCTCCCGATGCTGCGCGAGGCACTGGTGACGGTGGCCGACGCGGCGCAGCACATCATGGTGATCAGCGACGCCGACGGCCGGATCATGTGGCGCGAGGGACATCCCGGCGTCCTGCGCATGGCCGACAAACTCGGCTTCGAGCTGGGGGCGCACTGGGCGGAGGACGTCGTCGGCACGAACGGGATAGGCACGCCGCTGGTGGCCCGCCGTCCCGTACAGGTCTTCTCCGCCGAGCACTTCGTGCAGTCGCAGCACCCATGGATATGTACGGGCGCCCCGATCACGGACCCGCGCGACGGGCGGGTGCTCGGGGTCGTGGACATCAGCGGGCCGATGGACACGATGCATCCGGCGACGCTGTCGTGGGTGCACTCGGTGGCGCAGCTCGCCGAGGCCCGGCTGCGCGAACAGTTGCAGGGGAGCCTCGAGCGGCTGCGTTCGGTCGCGGCGCCGGTCCTCGCCAGGATGAGCGGGCGGGCGCTCGCGGTCGACCCGCTCGGCTGGACGGCGGCGGTCACCGGGATGCCGGCGGTGGACCGGGTGGCGCTGCCCAAGTCCCTCGCGGAGGGCTGCTGCTGGGTCCCGTCGCTCGGTGCCTGCAGCGTGACGCCGCTGCCCGGGGGCTGGCTCCTGATGGTGGACGAGACGCCGCTGCCGCTCGGCACGACCCGTATCGCCCTCGACGTGAGCCGCCCGCGCCGCTGGTCCCTCGAGGTGTCCGGGGCGGCGGCCACCTGGACCCATGAACTGAGCCCGCGGCACGCCGAGTTGCTGTACGTCCTGGCGCTGCACCCGGCGGGCCGCAGCGCCTCCGCGCTGGCCGACGACCTGTTCGGCGACCGGACCCGTACGGTGACGGTGCGCGCCGAGATGTCCCGCGTCCGCCGCTACCTCGGCGCCCTCCTCGCGCACCGCCCGTACCGCTTCGCGGACGACGCGGAAGTGGACGTGGTGCTGCCGGAGGACCTGCGGGACCTGCTTCCGTACTCGGTCGCGCCGGCGGTGGTGGCGGCGCGGGAACCGGGCGGGTGCTGAGGGTGCCGCGAGGGCGACTGTGACGCCGAACCACGACTCCTTCGTAGTCAGGCGTCACAGTCCCAGCGTGAGCAGCTTCAAAAACGTATCCACATCCCAAGCCGCCCGCCCCACGAACAGCCCCTGCACACCCGGCAGCTCCAGCAGCCACGGCGCGTTCCCCAGGTCGACCGATCCCCCGTACAGCACGGCGCGCGCCGGGAGTTCGGCGAGGGCCGCGAGGGCGGGGGCGATCTCCTCGGGGCGGGGCGGCCGGCCGTGTTCGCCGATCGCCCAGACCGGTTCGTAGGCGAGCAGCACCGCTCCCGGGTCCGACTGGCCTTCGAGCGCCGCCTCGGCCTGTGCGCGTACGACGTCGGCGCCGCGCCCCGCGTCCCTGGCCGCCGCGTCCTCGCCGACGCAGACCAGCGGGGTGAGGCCGTGGCGCAGGGCCGCGGCCGTCTTGAGGCGGACCGTCTCGTCGGTCTCGGCGAAGTGGGCGCGCCGCTCCGAGTGCCCGATCTCGACGAGCCGGGCGCCCGCGTCGGCGGCCTGCGGCACGGAGATCTCGCCGGTCCAGGCGCCTTCGTCGTCCCAGTGGGCGTTCTGCACGCCGGTCAGGACGGGCGAGCGGGGGCCGAGGGTGTCGGCGACGACGGGGACGGCGGTCGCCGAGGGGATCAGGAAGGGTTGCACGCCGTCGATGCCGTCGCCGACCGCGGCCCGCACGCGCGCCGCGTAACTCGCGGCCTCGGAACGGGTCTTGGTCATCTTGAAGCTGGTTCCGATCCAGCGGCTCACGCGGGGTCCTCCTTCTCGTACGGGTTCCGTACCCTTGATCACTCCCCGAGGCGGGCCCGCAGCACACGTCGCAGGTAGTCGCGGTTGGCGGCCGAGACGCCCAGGCCGTCGCCGCCGTAGTGCTCGACGCAGATCGGGCCGTCGAAGCCGCACTCCAGGGCCATGGCGAGGGCGTGCCGATAGTTGATCAGGCCGCCTTCGCAGGGCGCGGGATGGGTGAAGTAGGCGCCGGTGGCGAGGTCGTGGTCGCGGTAGTAGTTCTTGATGTGCCAGTAGTTGGTGTGCGGGAGGGTCTTGCGCAGCATGGACTCCCAGTCCTCGACCGGGCGGTGCAGGCGGACGAGGTTGCCGATGTCGGGGTTGAGGCCGACGTTCGGGAGATCTATGTCGGTGACGAGGGAGACCGCGCTGTCCGCCGTGCCGAGGTAGGTGTCCTCGTACATCTCCAGGGACACGCGTATCCCGTGCCGGGCGGCGCGCTCGCCGAGTTCACGCAGGCGGGTGACCGCGAGTTCCCAGGTGCGGAAGTCGCCGATCGGGTCGGTGGCGCCCTGTTCGTGCCAGAACCAGAGTGCTTCCTGTTGGGTCTGCGTCAACTCCCGGTGCAGGCCCACCGATACGACGCCGGTGCCGAGCTCTGCCGCCGCGTCGATCGTGCGCAGGAGGTACGCGAGGTGGGCGCGGGCCGCGTCCTCGTCGGGGTCGATGACGCTGCGGCGGATCGCGGAGATCGCGGTGACGCCGAGACCCGACTCCTTGAGTACGCGGCCGAGTTCGGCCCTGCGGTCGGCGTCGAGGTCGCCGGGGCGCACCCAGCTGTCGGTGAGGTCGACGTGGTCGAAGCCCTCGCCGGCCACTTCTCCGAGTACCGAACTCCACTGCTGAACAGGCGCGTTGTGGGCGTCCGGGAACTGAAGGAGGGCGGCGCCGATGGGCCAGTCGCGGGAAGTGCGGGGCGGAGTGCGATGGACGGTGGGCGGCATGGGCGACTCCCTCGTCGGCCTGAACGGTCCTCACTGAATCGTAGAGCCTATAGGATCTATTCGGTCTGCGACAGACTGTCCGCACTCCCCCTCGGATAACCTGGACGGCGAGATGAGCCCGAAGAGCACGCACCCGCAGAGCACCAACTCCCCGCTCGTGGCACGCCGTGCGCTGCGCGACGGGGTCTACGACGCGATCCTGGAGAAGCTGCTCGACGGCTCGACGCCGCCCGGCTCCTCGCTCGGCATCGACTCGCTCGCCCGAGAGCTGGGGGTTTCTCCAACTCCCGTGCGTGAGGCGCTTGTTCAGATGGAGCACACGGGCCTGGTCAACCGGGTCGCGCTCAAGGGGTACAAGGTGGCGCCGCCGCTCTCCCCCGAGCAGGTCACCGAACTCTTCGACGCCCGCATCATGTTGGAGCTCGGCGCGGTGGAGCGGGCCCTCGCGCACATCGAGGAGCTGGTGCCGGAGCTGCGGGCCGCGCACGCCCGCCATGTGCTCGCCGCGCACCGCGTGCGCAAGCTGCGCGGCGGCGACCAGGAGCACGGCACCACCACGGACAACTCCGATCTGCGCGAGTACTTCGCCGCCGACTGGGCGTTCCACCTGCTGATCATCCAGGCGGCGCAGAACCGGTTCATGGCGGCGATGGCCGAGTCGCTGAGCGCGCACGTGCACCGGATGCGGCAGACCGTCGGCCACGGCACGTTCGACATCGACCAGGCCATCGCCGAGCACACCGCGATCCTCGCCGCGTTCGAGTCCGGCGATCCCGAGGCGCCGGCCCGCGCGATGCGCACGCACCTGGAGGGCGTCGAGCGGCGCTCGCTCGACGACGCGTAGCGGCGGGACGAACCACAAGGTCAACTTCCGCTGGCGCGGCGGCAATTCGCGCACGCCTCTTGTCATGGCTCCTTCGGCGCACCTACGGTCACGGCCATATCCCATAGGATCTCGGATCCTCAGGAAGGTCGACGATGACGTCACCACTGCGTGCGGCACGCCGTCTCGCCGGAGCCACGGCACTGGTCACCGCACTCACCTCGTGCACCTTGCTCAACGCCACCCCCGAGGTGCCGAAGGACTGGCATCCGCGCGGTTCGGTCTCCGCTCTCGTCGCGTTCGCGCCGGGTGGTGGCAGCGACCGCTCGGCGCGCGTGATGGCCCAGGGACTCAACGAGCTCGACGGCGGCTACCACGTCAACGTCGAGAACAAGGAGGGCGGTTCGGGCGCCGTCGGCTGGGCCGGGTTCCTCGCGGAGGAGGGCAACGGCAACGCGCTGCTCGTCGCGGAGGGCGCCCTCAACACGCTTCCGCTCGTCTACGACGTGCCGTTCACGTACAAGTCGTTCACGCCGCTGATGATGTTCGCGGAGGACTCCCGCATCGTCGTGGCCCGCAAGGACTCCCCGTACAAGACCTGCCCGGACGTGGTGCGGGCCGCGCGCGAGAAGCGTGTCGTCACCGGGTCGAGCGGCAAGACGGGCGCGGACGCCCTGGTGATCGGCAAGTTCAAGAAGCAGGGCGGGGAGTTCGGCGTCGTGCCCTACGGCTCGACCGGCGAGGTGCTGACCGGGCTGCTCGGCAAGCAGATCGACATCGCGCCCTCCAGCGCCTCGTCGGCGAAGCCGTATCTGCAGAGCGGTGACATGAAGGCGCTGTGCACCATGACCGCGAAGCGCTACGACGACCCGGTCCTCGGCAAGGTGCCGACGGCCAAGGAGCAGGGCATGGACGCCCAAGTCACGCTGTGGCGCGGCGTGTTCGCACCCGCCGGGATCGACGACGTACAGCGCAGGTACTGGATCAGTTCGCTGGAGCGGGCCATGAAGTCGAAGGCGTACCGCGAGTACCTGAAGGCCGACATGCTCACGCCCGCCCATCGCAGCGGCCCGGAGTTCGCCGCGTATCTCAAGAAGTACGACGCCCAGGTGAAGGAGGACCTCACGTGACGACCCCTGCCCCCGCCCGGGCGCGCCGCCCCGTCCTCATCGCGTACGGCGCGCTGACCGCGCTCGGCACCCTGTTCTTCGCGGGGTCCTTCGCCTATCCGTGGACCCAGCCGGAGGACGGCACCATCGGCGCCGGCGTGATGCCGCGCACGGCGGGCCTGCTGCTCGCCGTCCTCGGATTGCTGCTGGTGCGTCAGGAGCTGCGTACGGGTTCGGTGTTGGAGGGCGACGGGCATGTCGAGGAGGCGGCCGAGGTCGACGCCGAGGAGGCGCAGCGGGTCCGCACGAAGCTGATCGTGGTCGTGGTGACGATGGTGGTCACCGCGCTGCTCGTGCCGTTCCTGGGGCTGCTGCCCGCGCTGACCCTGATGACCTTGTTCCTCACGGCGGTCGTGGAGCGTCAGCCGCTCGCGCGCAGCGTGCTGGTGGCGGTGCTCGTGTTCGCCGTGTCCTATCTGCTGTTCATCACGATCCTCAGCATTCCGCTGCCGTTCGGTCTCTTCGACCCCGCCGTCTGGAGCCAGCTGTGATCGACCATCTCGTCACCGGATTCGGTGCGGCGCTCAGCCCCGAGAACGTCCTGTGGTGCTTCGTCGGTGTGCTGCTCGGCACCGTGATCGGCATTCTGCCGGGGCTTGGATCGGCGACGGGTGTCGCGATCCTCATCCCCGTCACGCTCACCTTCTCGCCGCTCACCGCGCTGATCATGCTGGCCGGGATCTACCACGGCGCCCAGTTCGGGGCGACGATCACCGCGATCCTCATCGCGACGCCAGGCGAGGCGTCGTCGGTGGTCAGCACCCTCGACGGCTATCGCATGGCACGGGCCGGGAGAGCCGGGCCGGCGCTCGCGATCTCGGCGCTCGGCGCGTTCGTCTCGGCGATGGTGTCGCTGGTCGCACTGATGGCGGTGGCCCCGTTCTTCGCGAACCTGGCGCTCGACTTCGGGCCACCCGAAATGCTCGCCGTGATGATCCTCGGCCTGTGCACGATCGTCGTCTTCTCGGGCCGCAATCTGCTGCTCGGCATGGCGCTCGGCCTCACCGGCGTGCTCATCGGCTGCGTCGGCGTGGACGGCGGCAGCGGCACGCCCCGCTACACGTTCGGCCAGATCGACCTCTTCGGCGGCATCCCGTTCGTCGAGGTCATGATCGGCCTGTTCGCGATCGGCGAGCTGCTCAACCAGCTGCACATCGGCATGGCCGAGCCGATCCGGGCCCGCTTCCGCGATCTGCTCCTCACGAAGGAGGACCTGAAGCGGGCGGCGGCCCCGACCGCGCGCGGCACGGTCCTCGGCTTCCTCCTCGGCTGCCTGCCGGGCGCGGGCACGACGCTCGCCTCGTTCATGGCGTACGGGGCGGAGAAGCGGTTCTCCCGCAACCGCAAGAAGCTCGGCACCGGCGCCATCGAGGGCGTCGTCGCCCCGGACGCGGCCACGAACTCCGCCTCCAACGCCAACTTCGTGCCGACCCTCGTCCTCGGCGTCCCCGGTGGCGCGACGACGGCGGTGCTGCTCGGCGCGTTCCTCGTGTACGGGATCCAGCCGGGCCCACTGCTCTTCGAGAACCAGCCTGAGCTGGTGTGGGGCCTGCTGGTCTCCTTCTTCATCGGCAACCTTCTGCTTCTCATCCTCAACCTGCCGCTGGCGCCGGTCTTCGCCCAACTCCTGCGCGTGCGCTACGCGTTCCTCTATCCGCTGATCATCGTGACCTCGCTGATCGGCGCGTACTCGGTGAAGAACAGCATGTTCAGCATCTGGATCGTGCTGTTCTTCGGGCTCGTCGGCTACGCGATGAAGCGGCTGAACTTCCCCGTGGCCCCGCTCGTCCTCGGCCTGGTCATCGGCCCGTTGTTCGAGAAGGCGCTGGTGCAGACGTCGGCGCTGTCGGGCGAGGACTCCCTGCTCATCCTGCACAGCCCGGCCGCGGTGACGATCCTGGCGCTCGCCGTGGTGCTGGTGGCCGGTCCGCCGGTGACGCGCAGGCTGCGCCGCTCACGTACCGTCCCCGAGGCCTCAGAGGCCCCCGAACCCAAGACTCCGGAGAAGACCTCATGAGTACGCACACTTCTGAACTCCCGCGTGTAGCCGTGACGTTCGGTGACCCGGCCGGGATCGGGCCCGAGCTGGTGGCCCGGTTGCTCGACGATCCGAAGACCCGCTCAGCCGCGGACCTCGTGCTTCTCGCCGACGAGGAGGAGCTGCGCTCGGCGGGCGAGGACGCGGGCGTGGACCTGGGCTGGGCAACGGAGTTGCTGCATCCCGGTCCCGCGCCCGAGCGTCCGGGCGACGGCTTCCAGCGCAAGGCGGCGACGGCGGAGGGCGGGCGCTGGGCGCTCGGCCACCTGAAGACCGGGCTCGATCTGGCGCGTGCGGGTGAGGTCGGCGCGATGCTCTTCGCTCCGCTCAACAAGTCCTCGTTGCATCTGGCAGGGATGACGCAGAGCGATGAACTGCGGTGGTTCGAGGAGGAGTTGGGCGTCGACTCCTTCACCTCCGAGTTGAACGTGGTGCCCGGGCTGTGGACCGCGCGCGTCACCTCGCACGTCTCCATCGCCGAGGTCGACGCCGGGATCACCTACGAGCGGGTGACGGAGGCGGGACGGCTCCTGGACCGGGTGCTGCGGGGCGCGGGGGTCGGGGCGCCGCGTATCGGGGTGTGTGCGCTGAATCCGCATGCGGGTGAGAACGGGCGCTTCGGCCGTCATGAGCTGGACATCATCGCGCCCGCGATCCGGGAGCTGCGGGAGGGCGGGATCGATCTGAGCGGGCCGTTCCCCTCCGACACGATCTTCCTGAAGGCGCGGGCCGGGGAGTTCGACGGGGTGCTCACGATGTACCACGACCAGGGGCAGATCGCGATGAAGCTGATGGGGTTCGACGGCGGGGTGACCATCGCGGGTGGGCTGCCGATTCCGATCTGCACGCCGGCGCATGGCACTGCGTTCGACCTGGTCGGTCGGGGGGGCGGCCAACACCGGGTCGATCCGGAACGCGTTCGAGCTGGCGGTGCGGTTGGCGCGGCGCTGAGCAGGGCTTGAGAGGCCCGCCCCAGGGGCTCAGATGGGTTCGGTACGCTCCGGCGGCATGTCCATGTTCGAACGTGTCCCGCGGATCAGACCCAAGGCGGAGCGGCGCTACCGCACGCCCCTCAGCCTGCACCAGCTGTGGATGGTGTCCCTGAGCGCACCCGTGCGCCCGGGCAAGGACGCCTCGCGCACCACGCTCTATCCGTTCACCCGCATCGACGACGACAAGGCGCGGCGCCGGCTGGCCGGGCAGTGGGAGACCGGTACGCGGGACGAGCTGCTCGCGCGGCTCGGGGCGCTGGCGCGGTCGGGGTTCCGGGAGCAGGCCCGTGCCCGGGTCGGCGTGGAGCCGCTGGCCTGGGACATCGCCCTGTACGCGGACATCGCGCGGTGCGGCTTCGCCGCGGGTCTGCTGTCCGAGGCGGACGCGTGGAACCTGCTGAAGAACGTGGTGCCGCGGGTGGCGGGCACGTACAACACGTGGGAGGAGTACGGCGACCACTACCTCCTCGGCCTCTCGGTCTGGCACGAAGGCGCGCAGGGGACGCCCTCCGAGTCGCTGCTCGCCCCGCGGGAGGTCGCCGACGCGCACGTGAAGTCCCTGCTCGACCCGGCGAACCGCAAGAGCCCGTGGCACCGGGCGCCGCTGGACGTCATCCGCCGCCCCGACCGGCCCGCCGACCGAAGCCGCACGTCAAGCGCGCCGGGGCGGCCCGAGTAAGCTGGCGCACCCTCGTACAGGATCGAGCGGGCGGCGCCGAGCGGGCGCCGTCCCACGCGAAGGGAACGCAGTGGTGGGCGTGGGTGGACGGGCCGAGAAAGCCGCCGAAGGGGCCGCGTCCGCGCAGGCGGAACTGCGGGCCCTCGCGGTGGAGCTGCGCCGCCTCAACGGGGAACTCACGCGGGTGGTGCACGGCTTCGCCACCGGCCAGAGCCTGCACCCCACGGACGTGCAGGCGCTCGCCGTCGTCCTGGACTCCGCGGAGCCCGTCACCCCGAGCGTGCTGCGCCGCCGCCTCGGCCTGACGTCCGGCGCGGTGAGCGCCTGCGTGGACCGGCTCGAGCGCGCCGGCCATCTGCGGCGGGTGCGGGAGAGCCAGGACCGGCGGGTGGTGCATCTGCAGTACGTGCCGGGGGCGCAGGCGCGGGCACGTAAATACTTCGGGCCGCTCGCCGAGGCGACCGACCGGGTGCGCGGCGACTTCAGCCCGGCGGAACTGGACGTGGTGATCCGGTTCCTGGGCTCGCTCAACGAGGAGCTCGCCGCGGTCGAGAGCCCTCGGACCTAGATTCTTTCGGCCGCATCCGAGGGCCCGGCTCCAGGAGAAGGAACGACGTATGCCACCATCCCGGTTAACTCAATCATTGAGATACTTTCCGATTGAGATTGTCCGGACGCCATCCTTGGGAGAACCATGCCCCGCACCCACCGACGCGCCCGCTGGCTCGTGCCGATCGTTTTGCTGTTCGGCTGGCTCGCCATCGGCGGCACGCTCGGTCCGTACGCCGGGAAACTCGGCGAGGTCGCCACCAACGACCAGGCGGCCTTCCTGCCGCGCAACGCCGAGTCCACGCGCGTGATCGACGCGCAACGCGCCTTCAGCGAGGACGAGACGCTCCCCGCGGTGGTCGTGTGGACCGCCGACGGCGGGGGCCGGATAGACGACGACCAACAGGCCGCCGCCACCCGCGCGTTGGCCACGCTGAAGGGCGAGCCCGGCATCGTGGGACAGGTGTCGCCCGCCCTGCCGTCGGACGACCGCGAGGCCCTGCAAGGGGTCGTACAGCTCCGACCCGACCTGGGGGACCAGCTCGCGCCGACGCTCGACGCGGTCGAGTCCGCGGCGTCGAAGGTGCCGGGCACGACGGTCGCCGTCGCCGGTCCCGCGGCGAGCCAGGCCGACCTGTCCGACGCCTTCGCCGGGATCGACGGGCTGCTCCTGTCGGTCGCCCTCGTGGCGGTCCTGGTGATCCTGATCCTGGTCTACCGCAGCGTTCTGCTCCCCTTCGTGATCATCATCGGGGCGGTGCTCGCCCTCGGCGCCGCCTGCGCCGTCGTCTACGCCCTGGCCGACCACGACGTCGTACGCGTCGACGGGCAGGTGCAGGGCATCCTGTCGATCCTGGTCATCGGCGCCGCGACGGACTACGCGCTGCTGCTCACCGCCCGCTACCGCGAGGAACTCGCCTCGGGCGCCGACCGGTTCGCCGCGATGCGGGCCGCGCTGCGCCGCTCCTCCGGGGCGATCGTGGCCAGCGCCGCCACCGTCGCCCTCGGCCTGCTCGCCCTGCTGCTGAGCGATCTCACCAACAACCGGGCGCTCGGCCCTGTCGGCGCCATCGGCATCGGCTGCGCCGTCCTGAGCACCCTCACGTTCCTGCCGGCCGCCCTTGTCCTGCTCGGCGGCGCCGCGTACTGGCCCGCGAAGGTGCGTACCGACGACGGCTCGGGCGCCGGGCACGGCCTGTGGCGGCGCGTCGCGCGGGCGGTGGAGCGGGCGCCGCGCAAGATCTGGGCGATCGCTCTCGTCGGCCTGCTGGCGTGCGCGGCCTTCGCTCCCACCCTCGACTCCAAGGGCGTGCCGCTCGACGAGATCTTCGTCAACGACGCGCCCTCGGTCACCGCGCAGGCCACGCTGGCCGAGCACTTCCCGGGCGGCTCCGGGAACCCGGCCGTGGTGATCGCGGACGCCGGGCACCGGGACGCGGTCGTCTCGCGTGCCGAGAAGGTCGACGGCGTCGCCAGCGCGGCCGTCCTCACCGAGCAGGGACGGCCGGGCGGCGGCTCCCCCCGCGTCGTGGACGGCAAGGTGCGCGTCGACGTGACGCTGAAGGACCCGGCCGACAGCGACGCGGCCAAGGAGACGGTCGTCCAGCTGCGAACCGCCCTGCACTCCGTCGACGGCGCCGACGCCCTCGTCGGCGGCTACACCGCGCAGCAGTACGACACCCAGCACACCGCCGAACGCGACCGGACGCTGATCGTTCCCGTGGTCCTCGCCATCATCCTGGTGATCCTCATCGGGCTGCTGCGGTCCCTGATGATGCCGCTGATCCTGGTGGCGACGGTGGCGCTCAACTTCGTGGCGACGCTGGGCATTTCCGCGCTCGTCTTCGAGCACGTCTTCGGCTTCAGCGGCACCGACGCGTCCGTGCCGCTGTACGGGTTCGTGTTCCTGGTCGCGCTCGGCGTGGACTACAACATCTTCCTGATGTCGAGGGCCCGCGAGGAGTCCCTGGAGCACGGGGTACGGGACGGGATCCTGCGGGCGCTCGTCGCGACGGGCGGCGTGATCACGTCGGCCGGTGTCGTGCTGGCCGCGACGTTCGCCGCGCTCGGCGTGATCCCGCTCGCCTTCCTGGTGCAGATCGCGTTCATCGTGGCCTTCGGCGTCCTGCTGGACACCCTGGTCGTACGGTCGCTGCTGGTGCCCGCGCTGGTCCGGGACATCGGCCCGAAGTCGTGGTGGCCCGGACGCCTCAGCCGCAGCAGCGACACCGACTGAGACGCCCGGACCGGGTGCGCAGGGCCTAGACCCCGGGGATCCCCCGGTCCGCGAAGGCCTTGCGCACCGCCGTCTCCGCCCCGGCGCCGTACATCTCCCGCGCCGTCGCGACCGTCGACTTCGCCGCCGCCGAGAAGCTGGTGTCGGGGGCGAAGTCGAACTGGGCGTTCACGATGATCCGGTCGGCCGTGCGGGCGCCGAGGGCGCGGCGGATGTCGTAGAGCGCGCGCGACCAGATCTCGCCGTCGGCGTGCACCTCCCCGACCCGGTCCGCGTACGTCTTGTCGGTGTCGACGCGGCGCAGGCAGTGGGGAGTGGACGAGGTGTACGAGACGGAGTCCCAGTCGGCGACGCACGCCAGGGCCGCCCGCATCGGCCAGCCGTACTTGGCGTCGGCGGCGGCACCGACCTCCACGGCGAGATAGTCGCCGAACGCCTCGCCGATCGATCCCGCCTCCACCGAGGTGCCGAAACCGGGGACCTGGGCGTTGTGCACGGCGTGCCCGTACTCGTGGACGACGACCTCGGCGTCCTCCGCGTCGTCGACGCCGCCCTTGCCGAAGCGGATCTCGGCCTTCTTGTCGGTGAAGTACGAGTTGTCGGCGCCCCACTGGTTGATGCGGACGGGCTGGGCGCGGTCGTTGGCGCCGGGCAGTTCGGTGCCGAAGCCGAGGGACTGGAGGTACTCCTGGGCCTCGTTGACCCAGAAGTAGGCCATGACCTGCTCGAACTGGTCGTCGTGGCGGGTGTACGTGCCGGCGTCGGCGACCTTGGCTGCGGCGCCGGTCTCCGATCTGACGTAGGCCCACTTCCCGGACAGTCCCCCGCTGCCGTCGAGATTGCGCAGCGCCGCCGTCGCGTACTGGTCGGCCGGGACCGCCGTCGCGGAGTCCTTGGCGTCGGTCAGGGACTGGTCGCCCGAGGACTGGACGGGGTTGACCATGAAGATCCGGGCGCCCGCCGCCGCGGGCGCGGCGAGTGCGGGGGTCGCGAGCGTGGCTAGGGCGACGGTGAGCGTGGCCGCGGCAAGCACACCACGGGACAAACGACGTGACATCGGTACAACCTCCGGTTGGGCTGGTACGGATGGCGCGGGGGGTGGCGCTGTTGCGCGCTGCCGGATCTTCCCGCATCCCGGGCAGCCCTGGCCATAGGGCGTCGGGCGTGATCCGATGAGCCGCATGAGCAGCAGCAACACCCTCACCGTCACCACGTGGTCGCTGGAGCAGACCGCGCCCTCCGACCTGCGCCCCGCGACGCCGCCGGAGGGCGACGACGTGCGCATCGCCCGCGCCGAGGTCCCCTCCCCCGAGTTCAGCCGGTTCCTGTACGCGTCCGTGGGCAGCGACATCCGCTGGCTCGACCGGCTCGGCTGGACCTACGCGCAGTGGCAGGAGCAGCTGTCGCGTCCGGGTGCCGAGACATGGGTCGCGTACGAGAAGGGGACGCCCGCCGGGTACGTGGAGCTGGACGCGCAGGACGACGGCGTGGTGGAGGTCGTCTACTTCGGCCTGATCCCGGCGTTCCGGGGTCGGCGGATCGGCGGCCACCTCCTGTCGTACGCGGTCGCGCGCGCCTGGGATCTCGCCGAGCGGTGGCCCGAGCGGACGCCCACGAAGCGGGTGTGGCTGCACACCTGCAGCAAGGACGGCGAGCACGCGATGGCGAACTACGAGCGGCGCGGGTTCAAGCTGTTCCACACGGCGACCGAAGAGGAGCCGGACCTTCCGACCGCGGGCCCGTGGCCGGGGGCCTTTCCCGCCTCCTGAGCGCGCCCCGCCTGCCCGTCGAGCAGGCCCGCACCGCTGTGACCGACACCACTTTTGTCCGCGATTCGAGACGATCTCGTCCAGATTGCGGACGATGGTGGACCGGGCCCAAAGTCCCGTGACACGCTTTCGTCATGTCTACAGCTGGAACCGCCTTGGTGAGTCGACGTCACGTCGACTTCGGCCGCATGTCCAGCGCCATCTGTCCGGCGCGCTGATCTCTCCAGCACCGCCGATTCCTCGTTACACCTGACCCACTGCGCACCGCCGCGCCCCTGCGCGAAGTGTGCAGGTCAGAGCCGCCCTAAGCCTGCCTGAAGGACAATCTCCATGGCTGCCACCCCGGATACGCCTACCCCCGTCACGCCCCGCCGCAAGGTGAGCCGTCACCGTGGCGAGGGCCAGTGGGCCGTGGGTCACTTCACTCCGCTCAACGGCAACGAGCAGTTCAAGAAGGACGACGACGGTCTCAATGTACGGACACGTATTGAGACGATCTACTCCAAGCGCGGTTTCGACTCCATCGACCCCCAGGACCTGCGCGGACGCATGCGCTGGTGGGGTCTCTACACCCAGCGCAAGCCCGGCATCGACGGCGGCAAGACGGCCGTCCTCGAGCCGGAGGAGCTGGACGACGAGTACTTCATGCTGCGGGTCCGCGTGGACGGCGGCCGGCTGACCGTGCCGCAGCTGCGCGCGATCGGCGAGGTCTCCGAGCAGTACGCGCGCGGCACCGCCGACATCACCGACCGGCAGAACATCCAGCTGCACTGGATCCGCATCGAGGACGTCCCGGCGATCTGGGACAAGCTGGAGGCCGTGGGCCTGTCCACGACCGAGGCCTGCGGCGACTGCCCGCGCGTGATCATCGGCTCCCCGGTGGCCGGCATCGCCGCCGACGAGATCATCGACGGCACGCCCGCCGTGGACGAGATCCACGAGCGGTACATCGGCAGCAAGGAGTTCTCCAACCTGCCGCGCAAGTTCAAGACCGCGATCTCCGGCTCCCCTGTCCAGGATGTGGTCCACGAGATCAACGACGTGGCCTTCGTGGGGGTGAACCACCCCGAGCACGGCCCCGGCTTCGACCTCTGGGTCGGCGGCGGCCTTTCCACCAACCCCAAGCTGGCGCAGCGCCTCGGCGCGTGGGTGCCGCTGGACGAGGTCGCCGACGTCTGGGCCGGCGTGGTCGGCATCTTCCGTGACTACGGCTACCGCCGCCTGCGCAACCGCGCCCGTCTGAAGTTCCTGATGGCCGACTGGGGCGCCGAGAAGTTCCGCCAGGTCCTGGAGGACGAGTACCTGAAGCGGAAGCTGGTCGACGGACCGGCGCCCGAGGAGCCCTCGCACCGGTGGCGCGACCACATCGGCGTCCACCGCCAGCAGGACGGCCGCTTCTACGTCGGGTTCGCCCCGCGCGTCGGCCGGGTGGACGGCACCACGCTCACCAAGATCGCCGAACTGGCCGGTGCGCACGGCTCGGACCGGCTGCGGACCACCGTCGAGCAGAAGATGATCATCCTCGATGTCGCCGAGGACCAGATCGAATCGCTGGTCGCCGGACTCGAGGCGCTGGACTTCCAGGTCAAGCCCTCGCCGTTCCGGCGCGGCACGATGGCCTGCACCGGCATCGAGTTCTGCAAGCTCGCCATCGTCGAGACCAAGGCCCGCGGTTCGCAGCTGATCGACGAGCTGGAGAAGCGCCTCCCGGACTTCGACGAGCCGCTCACCATCAACCTCAACGGCTGCCCGAACGCCTGCGCCCGTATCCAGGTCGCGGACATCGGTCTCAAGGGCCAGCTGATGCTCGACAAGAACGGCGAGCAGGTCGAGGGCTACCAGGTGCACCTCGGCGGCGCGCTCGGCCTGGACGCCGGGTTCGGCCGCAAGGTGCGCGGCCTGAAGGTCACGTCGGCCGAACTGCCCGACTACATCGAGCGCGTGGTCAGGAACTTCGAGGCCGAGCGCGAGGACGGCGAGCGCTTCGCGACCTGGGCGGCCCGTGCGAGTGCGGAGGCCCTGTCGTGAGTGAGCGTGCCGCGCCGTTCTTCTGCCCGTACTGCGGCGACGAGGACCTTCGCCCGGGCGAAGAAGGTCACGGCGCCTGGGAATGCGCGGCCTGCAACCGAGCCTTCACGTTGAAGTTCCGCGGGCTTCTCGCCCGCGGGGTTCAGCGCAACGACGGTGGAGGGGAACAGATATGACGACGGCTCAAGCCCTCACGGACACAGATGAGTTGAAGGCGCTCGCCGAACAGGCCGGGCGCGACCTGGAGGACGCCACCGCGCTGGAGATCCTCCAGTGGGCGGCGTCGACCTTCGGCAAGAAGTTCTGCGTGACCTCGTCCATGGAGGACGCGGTCGTCGCCCACCTCGCCTCCCGCGCGATGCCCGGCGTGGACGTCGTGTTCCTCGACACCGGCTACCACTTCGAGGAGACGATCGGTACGCGGGACGCCGTCGAGGCCGTGATGGACGTCAACGTCATCACCCTCACGCCGCGGCAGACGGTCGCCGAGCAGGACGCCGAGTTCGGCCCGAAGTTGCACGACCGCAACCCCGACCTGTGCTGCGCGATGCGCAAGGTCAAGCCCCTGGAAGAGGGTCTCGCCAACTACTCCGCGTGGGCCACGGGCCTGCGCCGCGACGAGTCCCCGACCCGCGCCAACACCCCGGTCGTCGGCTGGGACGAGAAGCGGCAGAAGGTCAAGGTCTCGCCGATCGCGCGCTGGACGCAGGACGACGTCGACGCCTACGTCCAGGAGCACGGAGTTCTCACGAACCCCCTCCTCATGGACGGCTACGGCTCCGTGGGCTGCGCCCCGTGCACCCGCCGCCTCCTCGAGGGCGAGGACGCGCGCGCCGGACGGTGGGCGGGCCAGGCCAAGACCGAGTGCGGACTGCACGGCTGACCGGGCCTGAACTCATGAACGAAACACGGACTTTGGAGAACCAAGTGACCGGAGCCACGATCTGGCTCACGGGTCTGCCGTCCGCCGGCAAGACCACCATCGCGTACGAGCTGGCGAACACGCTGCGCGCCGAGGGCCGCAAGGTCGAGGTGCTGGACGGCGACGAGATCCGCGAGTACCTCACGGCGGGCCTCGGCTTCAGCCGGGAGGACCGGCACACGAACGTCCAGCGCATCGGCTACCTCGCCGAACTCCTCGCCCGCAACGGCGTGTTGGTGCTCGTCCCGGTCATCGCGCCGTACGCGGACAGCCGCGAGGCCGTCCGCAAGCGCCACCAGGCCGGCGGCACCGGATACCTGGAGGTGCACGTGGCCACGCCCGTGGACGTGTGCTCCGTACGCGATGTGAAGGGCCTGTACGCCAAGCAGGCGGCAGGTGAGCTGTCCGGCCTTACCGGCGTCGACGACCCGTACGAGGCACCCGAATCGCCCGACCTGCGCATCGAGTCGCAGAACCAGACCGTGCAGGAGTCCGCGGCAGCGCTCCGTGCGCTGCTCACCGAGAGGGGTCTCGCCGCATGACGACCGTAGCTTCTTCCGTCTCCGAGGGCTCCGAGGAGACCGACAGCCCTTACGCGCTGAGCCACTTGGACGCCCTTGAGTCCGAGGCGGTGCACATCTTCCGCGAGGTGGCGGGCGAGTTCGAGCGGCCGGTGATTCTCTTCTCCGGCGGCAAGGACTCCATCGTCATGCTGCACCTGGCGCTGAAGGCGTTCGCCCCGGCCGCGATCCCCTTCTCGCTGCTACACGTGGACACCGGGCACAACTTCCCCGAGGTCATCGAGTACCGCGACCGCACCGTCGAGAAGCACGGGCTGCGCCTCCACGTCGCGTCCGTGCAGGAGTACATCGACGCCGGCAAGCTGCGCGAGCGTCCGGACGGGACCCGTAACCCGCTCCAGACGGTGCCGCTGACCGAGAAGATCCAGCAGGAGAAGTTCGACGCCGTCTTCGGCGGCGGCCGCCGCGACGAGGAGAAGGCCCGCGCCAAGGAGCGCGTGTTCTCCCTGCGCGACGAGTTCTCCCAGTGGGACCCGCGCCGCCAGCGCCCCGAGCTGTGGCAGCTCTACAACGGCCGGCACGCGCCCGGCGAGCACGTCCGCGTCTTCCCGCTGTCCAACTGGACCGAGCTGGACGTGTGGCAGTACATCGCCCGCGAGAACATCGAACTGCCGCAGATCTACTACGCGCACGAGCGCCCGGTCTTCAAGCGCAGCGGCATGTGGCTGACCGCCGGCGACTGGGGCGGCCCGAAGGACGACGAGTCGGTCGAGACGCGACAGGTCCGCTACCGCACCGTCGGCGACATGTCCTGCACCGGCGCCGTCGACTCCGACGCCACGACCATCGACAAGGTCATCGCCGAGATCGCCGTGTCCCGGCTCACCGAGCGGGGCGCCACCCGCGCCGACGACAAGATGTCCGAGGCCGCGATGGAAGACCGCAAGCGCGAAGGGTACTTCTAGACATGAGCACCACCACCTCCGCCGCCGAAGAGCTGGCCGGGCTTTCGGCGACGACCCTGCTGCGGTTCGCCACGGCCGGCTCGGTCGACGACGGCAAGTCCACGCTCGTCGGCCGCCTGCTGCACGACTCCAAGTCGGTCCTGACCGACCAGCTGGAGGCCGTCGAGCTCGCGTCGCGTTCGCGCGGCGCCGCCGAGCCCGACCTGGCGCTCCTCACGGACGGCCTGCGCGCCGAGCGCGAGCAGGGCATCACGATCGACGTCGCGTACCGCTACTTCGCGACCCCGCGCCGCCGCTTCATCCTCGCGGACACGCCGGGCCACGTGCAGTACACGCGGAACATGGTGACCGGCGCGTCCACCGCCGACCTCGCCGTGGTCCTCGTCGACGCGCGCAACGGCGTCATCGAGCAGACCCGTCGGCACGCCGCCGTCGCCGCGCTGCTGCGTGTCCCGCACGTCGTCCTCGCCGTGAACAAGATGGACCTCGTCGACTACGAGGAGCGGGTCTTCGCGAAGATCGCCGAGGAATTCACCGCGTACGCCGGGCAGTTGGGCGTTCCGGAGATCACCGCCATCCCGATCTCGGCGCTCGCGGGCGACAACGTCGTGGAGCCGTCCGCCAACATGGACTGGTACGGCGGCCCGACGGTCCTGGAGCACCTGGAGACGGTGCCGGTCAGCCACGACCTCACCAGCTGCCACGCGCGCCTGCCCGTCCAGTACGTGATCCGCCCGCAGACCGCGGAGCACCCGGACTACCGGGGCTACGCGGGGCAGATCGCGGCCGGTACGTTCCGCGTCGGCGAAGAGGTCACCGTGCTGCCCTCAGGTCGTACGTCGAAGATCACCGGAATCGACCTGCTGGGCACGGCGGTCGACGTCGCGTGGACGCCGCAGTCGATCACCCTCCTTCTGGAGGACGACATCGACATCTCCCGCGGCGACCTGATCGTGCCGAGCCACGACGCGCCCGCCACCTCGCAGGACATCGAGGCGACGGTGTGCCACGTGGCCGACACCCCGCTCGTCGTCGGCCAGCGGGTGCTGCTCAAGCACACCACCCGTACGGTCAAGGCGATCGTCAAGGAGATCCCGTCGCGGCTCACGCTCGACGACCTCTCCCAGCACCCCGAGCCGGGCCGGCTCGTCGCCAACGACATCGGCCGGGTCAAGGTGCGGATCGCCGAGGCGCTCGCCATCGACTCGTACGCGGACTCGCGGCGCACGGGCTCCTTCCTGCTGGTCGACCCGTCGGACGGTACGACGCTCGCGGCGGGCATGGCCGGCGAGTCCTTCGCCTCGGCCGAGGATCCCAAGGCGCTGGTGGACGAGGAGGGTTGGGACTTCTGAGTCCCGAGTCGGCATGAACCCGAGCGCCTGGCTGCCGAGCACGCTCCCCGGATTCGTCTGGACGAGCGTCTCGCGCGGGCTGCTCGGCTTCCTGCTCGCCCTGGCTGTCGGCACGCTGCTCGGGCTCGCCGTCTCCCGCGTGCGGTTCGTGCGGGAGACGGTCGGCCCGGTGCTGTCGGCCCTGCGGTGGCTGCCGTCGGTGCTGTGGGTGCCGGCCGTGGTGCTGTGGCTCGGCCTGGGCGACCCGGTGATGTACGGGGTGATCCTGCTGGGCGCGGTCCCCGCGATCGCGGCCGGCGTCGGGACCTCGCCGCCCGCCTACCTTGCGGGGCTCAAGCAGGGCTGGGCATTCACGTGGCGCGCACTGCTGGCGGCACAACTGATCGCCTCGGCGCCGGGCCTCGACCGTTTCCAGGGAAGCGAACACTCCGCCTCGTCCATGCCGATGACGTTCCTCGCTGTCCTCCTCGCCCTGACCGTCGGCATCGCCGTCGACCTGTTGATCCTCAGCCCGTTGGAGCGGCGCGCACTGCGCGGCCGCGGACTCCTCGTCAAGAACTGAGCGACCGATGAGCCACTCCCCCGCCCTTCTCGTCATAGCCCACGGCAGCCGCGACCCGCGCCATGCCGCGACCGTGCACGCCCTCGTGGGCGAGGTCCGGGCACAAAACCCTGGTGTGCGGGTGGAGACGGCGTTCCTGGAGTTCAACGTCCCTTCGGTACATGGTGTGTTGGAGTCGCTCGCGGCGGACGGCGTACGCGACGTGGTCGCCCTCCCCCTCCTCCTCACCCGCGCCTTCCACGCGAAGACGGACATCCCCGCGGTGCTGCGCGAGGCGCCCCGCGGGATGCGCATCCACCAGGCGGACGTCCTCGGCCCCGACCCGCTCCTGGTGTCGGCCCTCGAACGGCGCCTGTACGAGGCGGGGTTGACCCCCGCCGACAAGCCCACGACCGGGGTCGTCCTGGCCTCGGCGGGCTCCTCCGACCCGGAGGCGATCGCAGTGATCGCTGAAATCGCGCGGGAGTGGCGGCACACCGGTTGGTGCGCCGTGCGGCCTGCGTTCGCCTCCGCATCTCAGCCGCGCACGGAGGACGCCGTGCGCGAACTGCGGGCCCTCGGCTGCGAGCGCGTGGCCGTCGCCCCCTACGTCCTCGCACCGGGCCGCCTCCCGGACCGGATCGCGGCGGGCGCGGCGGACGCGGATGTCCTGGCTGATGTGCTGGGGGCCGCGCCGGAGGTGGCGCGGGTACTGATGGCCCGTTACAAGGCGTCCCTCGTAAGGCAATTGGTGGCCGTCAGCGCCTGAACCGGGCCCACACTCACCCACACAGCTGCTCCCCCAACTCGCTGCGCGCATACCGCACGCTCCGCCCGCTGCGCGTACGCAGCAGAAGCCCGGCGTCGTACAGGATCGACAGATGCTGGCTGACCGCGCCCGGGGTGACGTCGAGGCGGTGGGCGAGTTCCGTGGTCGACGCGGGTTCCGCGAGCAGTCGCAGGATGCGGGCGCGGGCCGCGCCGAGCAGGCGGGTCAGGGCCTCGCTGGTCGCGGGCGGCGGGGCCTCGGAGATGGTGGCGCGGCCGCGGGCCGGATAGCTGAGCAGCGGCGGAAGGCCGGGGTCGATCATGGTGTGCGCGCCGTGGCAGAAGAGCGTGGGGACGAGGACGAGCCCGCGGCCCTCGATGGGGATGTCGGCCCCGGGCCAGGCGCGGAGGCTGTCGCTCTGTACCAGGGTGAGCACGTCGCCGTCCCAGGAAAGCCGCCGGTCGAGACTGGTGAACAGGCCGCCCACGCCCGCGTCCGCGAGCACCTTGCCACGGTAGGTGAGATCGGCCTCCAGGACGGACTGCACACGGGGCCACCAGTCCGGGGCGAGACACTCGTGCCAGTAGGCCTCAAGGGCGTCGGCGATGCGGTGGCGGAACGCGGCCGGGTCGGCGAGCCCCTCGCGCAGCACCTGCGGCAGGCTGTCCGCCACCGTGTCGTAGGCGGCGGTGAATTCGGCCTCCAGGGTCTCGGGCGGCACGCCACGGATCCGGGCGAGCTGCGCGGCGAACGCGGGGCGCGGGCGCTCGGGGCGCGGGGTGAGGTAGTCCGGTATCCACAGGTGCGGTGCGACGAGGGCGCCGAGCAGTTCGGTGTCGAGGCGCCGGAAGGCCGGGGCGAGGCGGCGCAGCCAGGGCCGCTGGTGCGGATAGCGGGCGGGGTCGCGCCAGCAGCGCAGCGAGTACACGGCCTCCTGGAGGGGCGAGTACGCGAAGGACGTACGGGCGAGGTCGCCGACGACGAACCGGAACTCGATCACGGCGCACCGCCCTTCCACCCTTTAGCGCCACGCTAAAGAAATGTCGCGGCGCCCGGAACCCCGCTTCCCTGTGGCCATGACCACTTCACCACCCCGCCCCACCGGTCCCACCACACGTTTCGCCGGAATGCTGCCGACCGTGCCGGTGCTGCGCAGGCTGTCCCTGCTCACGCTCCTCAACGCGTTCGGGCGCGGGCTGTTCTTCCCGGTCAGCGTCCTGTACTTCACGCGGTTCGTGGGCCTGAGCGCGACCTCGGTGGGCGTGGGGCTCTCCGTGGCCGGGGTGTTCGGGCTCGCGGCGGGGGTGCCGGCGGGGCGGGCGTCGGACCGGTGGGGGCGGCGGCCGGTGCTGACCGGGCTGTGGATCGGGTGCGGCGCGGCGCTCACGGCGTACACGCTGATCGGCTCGTACGCCTCGTTCCTGATCACGGCGATCTGCTACGCCACGCTCAGCCAGGGCAGCATGGGCGTGCGCAACGCGCTGTACGCGGACGTGCTGCCCGCCGGGGAGCGCGTCGAGGGCCGGGCCCATCTGCGGATGGTCACCAATGTGGGCATGGGCGTGGGCGGCGCGTTCGGCGCGCTGGCGCTGCAACTCGACAGTCGGGCCGGCTACACGGCGCTGATCCTCCTCGACGCGGCGGCATTCGTCGGCTCCGCGGTGATGGTGCACCGGCTGCCGGGCGGTGCGGGGCGGCGGCCGGGGGCGGACACCCCGGCGGAGAGCCGGTGGCGGGCGGTGCGCGATCTGCCGTTCCTGGCGGTGACCTTCCTGAACGCCGTACTGGCCCTCCAATACAGTCTGTTGGAGGTGGGGCTGCCGCTGTGGATCGCGCAGCACACCGAGGCGCCGACGTGGACGGCGGCGCTCGTCATGGTCCTCAACTGTGTGCTGGTGGCGCTGTTTCAGGTGCGGGCGACGCGCGGCGTGGAGGATCTGCCGGGTGCGGTGAAGGCGATGCGGCGCTCGGGGCTGCTGCTCGCGCTGTCCTGCGCGTTCTTCGCGTTCTCGGCGGGGGCCTCGCCGCTGTGGGCGCTGGGCATTCTGGTAGTCGGCGCGGTGGTGCAGGTGTCCGCCGAGGTGTTGCAGGCGGCGGGCGGCTGGACCGTCGGCTACGGCCTGGCGGACTCCCGGGCGCAGGGCGTCTACCAGGGTGTGTTCAACTCCGGGCAGGCCGCGGCGACGATGGCCGCGCCGGCCCTCGTGACGGTCACCGCGATCCGGCACGGCACTGCGGGCTGGGCCGTGCTCGGGGTGCTGTTCGTGGTGGCGGGGCTCGGGGTGGGACCCGCCGTGCGGTGGGCACGGCGGGACTCACAGTGGCGCGGCGAGTGAGCCCGGCCTCCGTCAGCGCGGGGCGCGGCCGCTGAGGGCGAGGGCCTTCGCGTACACGGAGGCGTCGTCGCTCACGTCGACGGGCGCGGCGAAGCCCTCGTACTGGCGGTACAGCTCGGCGTTCGCCTCCACGACCTGGAGGAGCAGGGCCGCCGCGCCGTCCGAGACGCGGAACTCCTGCCCGGTTGCGGTGGCCACGTCCCAGCCGTGCAGGACGAGTTCGGCCCACAGCAGCGCGGCGACCTCGGGTGCGGGCTGCTTGGCGAAGCCGAGGTCGATCTCGCCCTCCCAGACGGCCGGTTCGGCCCAGGCGGCGACCGCACGGTCGAGGTCGGCGGCGTAGGTCGCCGCCCAGTCCTCGTCGGCCGTGAGGTCGCGGGCGGTCAATTCCTCGGGCAACTGGGTGCGCAGGGCCCGGTGTTCCATGCCGTGCGAGGTGTACACGGTCCAGTGGTTCACGAGCGTCCGCACGTCCCAGTCGCCGCAGCCCGAGGCCGCGTCGAGCCGGTCGGGCTTGACGCCGGCCGCGACGCGCGCGGCTTCGGCGGCGCTCTCGGTGAGGTACGGGTACACGGTGTCCATGCGGAGTTCGTTCATGCCGACGACGCTATGGCGACCGTTACCCGCTCCTCTTGAACAAACGCGACAGGCTCTACGGCGCGCAGCGCGCGTCCACCGCCGCGACGAGGTCCGCCACGCTCGTCTCCCCGGCCGAACGCCCTTGCCGAGCCGCCTCGTTGGCGAGTTCCTGGAGGACGTCGTTGACCGGTGTCGGCACTCCGTGCAGGCGGCCGAGCAGGGCGATCTCGCCGTTGAGGTAGTCGGCCTCGATGCTGCCGGCGCCGCGCTGGAGGGACTGCCAGGAGGAGCCGCCGCCGCGCGGGGCGCCGTCGAAGGGCTCGAAGCGGATCTTGTCGGCGCGGGCGGCCTTCTCCTCGTCCGGGCTCGCGTACGCGACACCGGCGGCGTCGAGCACGGCCTCGCCCTCGGCGCGGGCCCGGCGGAACAGGGCGAGGGCCTCGTCGCTGGTGAGCACCCCGGATACCGCCTCGATCGCGTTGGCGAGGTTGGCGAGGAGCTTGGCGTACTTCCAGCGCATGACGTCGTCGACGACGGGCGCTTCGAGGAGCCCCTTCTCCAGGTCGCCGGAGATCGCCCGCGCCGTCTCGTCGCTCCCCGACGGGTAGCGGCCGAGGTGCAGCATGCCGGAGAGCGGGGCGCCCTGGGCGCGGACGACGCCCGGCTCGACGAACGTGGCGGGCAGCCACACGCACATCCCGTACACGCGCTGGAAGGTGCGCAGGGCGAGCCGCTCGCTCTCCACCCCGTTCTGCGCGCAGACGAGGGGCAGCCGTCCGGCCGCCGTGCCGCCGCCCTCGACGGGGCGCGGCCCCCACGCGGCGAGCGCCGCCGCGCTGTCCTGCGTCTTCACGGCGAGGATCAGCACGTCGTCGGCGCGCAGCGTGCCGAGCGCCTCCGGGCCGTCCACGACCGGGAGTTGATGGGTGTGCGGGCCGTCCGGCGTCTCGACGCGCAGGCCCTTGTCGCGCAGCGCCTCGTACTGGCTGCCGCGCGCGACGAGCACGACGTCACCGTGCCCCGCCTGCGCGAGCCGCCCACCGATGACGCCGCCGACCGCTCCTGCTCCGATGATTACGTAGCGCATACACCGACCTTTTCACGGACGTGCC
>NZ_JBTYHB010000024.1:0-127360 GCF_054871485.1 Streptomyces sp. UC4497
ATTTTATAAAAGAGCTGGTCCCCGAACCTTTTGGTTCGGGGACTAGCTCTTTTTTGTTGCGCTTCACCCGTCGTTCACGTCGCCTGGGCACGATCCGAGGCATGGGCACAGTTGAAATGCTGCGAGCCGCAGGTGTCGGTACCGGGGACGAAGTCATCGTGCCGGCCTTCGGGAACACCGAGGTGGCGGAGGACGTCGTGCGGGCGGGGGCCGTGCCGGTCTTCGCCGACATTCACCCGGAGACGTACTGCATCGATCCCACCCACGTAGCCGCAGGCGTGAGCGCACGCACCGCCGCGGTCGTCGCCGTGCACCGCTTTGGGCACCGGGCGGATCTCGCCCGGCTGCGGGAGCTGGGCCGGCGGCACGGCCTGCTCGTGCTGGAGGAGCCGGGCGAGTCTGAGAAGTCGTACGACGAGGTGGCTCAACGCCGCGTGCACGCCGCCTATTTGAGCGCGCGGCTCACCGGCGTACGGACGCCTGTCGGGCAGGAAGGGCACACGTATCAGCAGTACGTGGTGCGGGTGCCCGGTAATGGGCGGCCGGATCGGGACGCTTTCGCCCGGGTGTTGCGCGGGAAGGGCGTCGAGTGCCGGGTGCCGGTGAAGACGCCGGTGCACCGACTGCCGGGTTTCCGGTTCGACATCACGCTGCCGGAAACCGAGCTGGCCGCCGACGAGACGCTTGCTCTGCCGGTCGAAGCCACCATGTCCCGGCGGCAGTTGCAGCGGGTCGTGCAGGCCTGCAACGCATTGGGTGGACTGCTGCAGCCGGCGTTCTAGCGACGCCCTGGTGGGTGGTTCAGAGAGGTCTCAACATCAGGTAAGCTTTATGTCGTTGCCGAGCGGGAAACCGCGAAAGCGACAGGCCCCTATAGCTCAGTCGGTAGAGCGTCTCCATGGTAAGGAGAAGGTCAGCGGTTCGATTCCGCTTGGGGGCTCGTTTAATTAAGGCCTCCGCCCAATGGGCGGAGGCCTTTTTCGTTTCCCCCGCCCCGGGGGCCTCAGTCGTGGTGCAGGCCCGGCACGCGCATCGCGAGGATCGCCATGTCGTCCGACGGGGCGTCAGCGGCGAAGCGCTCCACCGCGCGCATGATGCGGGCGGCAACGGCCCCCGCGGTAAGGCCCGTACAGGTGGAGAGGACATCCGCGAGGCCGTCGTCGCCGAGCATGCGGCTGCCCTCGCGGCGCTCCGTGATGCCGTCCGTGACGCAGAGCAGGACGTCGCCCGGGTCGAGCGTCAGCGTCTGCTCGTACAGCTCCAGATCGTCCATGACGCCGAGGAGCGGCTGGGGCTCCGCGTACGGGGCGACGGTGCCGTCCTGGCGCAGGCGGAGAGGGAGGGGGTGGCCCGCGCAGACCATCTTCAGGATTGCCGAGCCGTCCTCCTGCGGCCACAACTCCCCGTAGAGCAGGGTCAGGAAGCGGCTGCGGGCGCCCTCGTCGAGGATCGCCGCGTTCAGGCGCTCCAGGACCGCAGGGCCGCCGAAGCCCTCGCGGGCGAGCAGGCGCAGGGCGTGGCGGGCCAGGCCGGTGACGGCCGCCGCCTCCGGGCCCGTGCCGCAGACGTCGCCGATGGCGAAGCCGTACGCGCCGTCCCGGATGGGGAACAGGTCGTAGAAGTCGCCGCCCACCTCGTTGCCCTCGCCGGCCGCGCGGTAGATGACCTCCACCTCGACGCCGGGGACGTCGGGGAGCTCCGGGGGCAGGAGGCTGCGCTGGAGGGACTGGCTGATCGCCATGCGCTCCGAGTACAGGCGCGCGTTGTCGAGGGCCAGGGCGGCCCTGCGGCTCAAGTCCTCGGCCAGCTCCAGGATTTCCTGGCGGAAGTGTTCGTCCGTCGGCTTGCCGAGGGTCAGCATGCCGATGACGCGGTTGCGTGCCACCAGGGGGAGCACGACGGTCTCGCCGCCGACCGCGGAAGCCGTCTGGAGCGTGGTGCCGATGCCGGAGCTGACGCTGGCCGGTTCGCCGAGTCCCAGGCTTCTCATGGACGTACGGAGAGCCGCCTGGTGGGCCGCTTCGGCGGGGGCCGCCCAGACGCGGGCGCCAGGAGTCGGGACCGGGTCCGGTGGGGCGATCTTCGAGAGGAGCGCCTTCAGACCGTCGATGCGCTCCTCGTCCTCGTGCAGCACATAGGAGAGGTACGGCTCCGAGGCCTGGTCGGCGATCGTGTAGACCGCGCACCACGTGGCGAGGGTCGGGACCGTCATCTGGGCCATGAGCGCCAGGGTTTGGTCCCTGTCGAGCGTGCCCGCCAGGAGGTCGGAGGCTTCGACGAGGAAGCTGAGCGAGCCGCGGCGGAGCTTTTCGAGTTCGCCGAGGCGGGCCGACTCGACGGCCAGCGCGATGCGGTCGGCGGCGAACTGCAGGCGTAGCGCCTCTTCGTTCGAGTAGCGGTCCGGCGCCTCGGCCGCGACGCCCAGGGAGCCCGTGAGGCGGCCCTCGACCTTGAGGGGGACCGTGACGACCGAGCGCATGCCCGTGCCGTTCAAGAGCGGGACCGCGCCGGGGACTTGAGTCAGGTCCTCGTGGACGGCGGGCATACGGGCCGAGCCGTAGCGGTTGGGGCCGACTTCGACGGGCACGCGCGCGAAGCGCTGCCGTGCGGAGGGCAGGCCGGTCGAGGCGCGGACCTCCAGCTCCGTCTCGTCGTCCGTGGCGAGCAGCAGGAACGCGGAGTCGCCGTCGAGCATGTCGCGGGCGCGCTCGACGGTGCGCTGGAGCAGCCCGTCGAGGTCGTCGGGCGCCGGCGAGCCGATGAAGACCTCGAACGGGTCCGAGCCCTGGCTGTCGGAGTGCGTCGCCGAGTCGGGCGAGGGGAGGCGCAGCGGGGTCTGGAGGATGGCCCGCTCGTGATCGCGTACCAGGAGGCACACGGTCGACGGGTCGCCGTCGGTGTCGCGTACGCGCAGATGCGAGGCGTACACGGGCGTCACGCGGCCGTTGACGGTGCGGATGCCGTAGCTGCCCTCCCAGCGGGAGAGTTGCAGCGCGTCGACGATGCCGGTGCTGGTGCCGGGCGTGTGCGGCCATGCCGCGAAGTCCGTGAGGGGCTTGCCGGTGACCTGCTCGGCCGCGTAGCCGAAGAGCTCCTCCGCGTCCTCGTTCCACCCGGTGATCGCGCCGACCCGGTCGATCTGGACGACGGCCACGCGGACCCGCTCGTCCGCGAGGGGGAGGAGGTCGGTGGGGAGGTTGGGGCCCGCGGCGCGGGTGCCCACCGAGCGCTCGGGCAGGTCGAGTTGGAACCAGACCCGCTTGTGGGTGGCCGAATAGTCGACGCCCCAGCGGCCGGCGAGCGCGGCGCAGAGCTGGAGGCCGCGGCCGCCCTCGCGGTCGGGGCTGCCCATGTTCATGGCGGACGACTGCAGCGGAATCTCGCGCTCCGGGTAGCGGTCGGAGACCTCGATCCGGACGTGATCCTCACTCCGTAGACACAGAACCTCCGCGGATGTGCCCGCGTGGACTACGGCATTTGTCACGAGTTCGCTGGTCAGAACGACGGCGTCGTCGATGATGTCGGCATGGCCCCACCCTTGGAGGGTGTCGCGTACGAAGGAGCGGGCGGTCGCGACGGATCGCCCGACCGGTTCGAAAGTGGCAGCCGCGCGCGCGGTGATCACAGAACTCCCTGTACGAGTTGTACTCGTTGTCCGAGTGTCGAGGCCCAGGTCTCCCGTACCCATGTCTCGGCCGCCCCTCCGATGCCCGCTCGTTTTCCGCCACCGCCCAGGCCGGGCAGACCGGGGTGGGTGGACAGCCGCATGCAAGGTTACTTACCTTCGCGGTCCATGCGGATGCCGGTCGTCTGTGTTTCCCGCCCGGAGGGTGTGCGGGCGGTGTGCGAAGCTGCCGAACTGTTATGGCCTGGTTCAGCCATGGTGAAACACTGGGCAAGCTTCCATAGAAGAACGCATTGAAGTGCCGATGCGGCGGTAGAAGCGAATCCGAGAAACCCGAGCTACCCGAGCAGTACAGGTCGACCCCTGCGGGAGGGACACAGTGGAGTCTGGCGCAGCGACGCGGAGCAAGAAGACGCGCGCAGAAGACGGACAGTCCCTGGCAAAACAGCGCAAATCGCGCGGTGGCAGTGGCACGACGACGGTGGATACCGCGGCGCTGAACAGGCTGCTCGCAGGTCTTGTCGCGATGAGAGACGGCAATTTCCGCAAGCGCCTGACCGTCAGCGGCGACGGCGTGATGTCGGAGATCGCGGCGGTCTTCAATGAGGTGGCCGACCGAAATCTGCACCTGACGGGTGAGATGTCGCGCGTGCGCCGCATGGTCGGGCGTGAGGGCAAGCTCACCGAGCGGCTCGAGACGGGCGCCTGCGAGGGCTCTTGGGCCACCGCGATCAATGCGTCCAATGCGCTCGTGGACGACCTCGTACGACCCGTCTCCGAGGTCGGGAGGGTGCTCTCTGCGGTCGCGGACGGCGACCTGTCGCCCCGTATGGAGCTGCGGGCCCAGGTGCCGGAAGGGAAGCCCGAGGGGCACGGGCATCCGCTGCGCGGCGAGTTCCTGAAGGTCGGCCGGACCGTCAACAACCTGGTCGATCAGCTCTCCACGTTCACCGACGAGGTCACGCGCGTGGCCAGTGAGGTGGGCACCGAGGGCAAGCTCGGTGGGCAGGCGCGCGTACGCGGAATGTCCGGTTCGTGGAAGGATCTCACGGATTCGGTCAACACGATGGCGTACCGGCTGACCGCACAGGTACGTGACATTGCTCTCGTCACCACCGCCGTGGCCAAGGGTGACTTGTCCCGGAAGGTCACGGTTCACGTCGCGGGCGAGATGCTCGAGCTCAAGAACACCGTGAACACGATGGTGGACCAGCTGTCGTCGTTCTCCTCCGAGGTCACGCGTGTGGCCCGCGAAGTGGGCACGGAGGGTGAACTCGGCGGCCAGGCGCAGGTGCCCGGTGTGGCCGGAGTGTGGAAGGACCTCACCGATTCGGTGAACCTCATGGCCGGCAACCTGACCGCGCAGGTGCGTGGAATCGCTCAGGTCACGACGGCCGTGGCCAACGGTGATCTGTCGCAGAAGGTCACGGTGTCGGCGCGCGGCGAGGTCGCCCAGCTGGCCGAGACCATCAACCAGATGACGGAGACCCTGCGTACCTTCGCGGACGAGGTCACGCGTGTGGCGAACGAGGTCGGCGCCGAGGGGCAGCTCGGCGGCCAGGCCAATGTGCCGGGAGCCGCGGGCACGTGGAAGGACCTCACCGATTCGGTGAACACGGTTTTCCGGAACCTCACAACTCAGGTGCGGGACATCGCGACCGTCACGACGGCGGTGGCGAACGGTGATCTGTCGCAGAAGGTCACCGTCGACGTCGCGGGCGAGATGCTCGAGCTGAAGAACACCGTGAACACGATGGTGGACCAGCTCTCCGCCTTCGGTTCCGAAGTCACGCGGGTGGCCCGGGAGATCGGTGTCGAGGGTGAGCTCGGCGGCCAGGCCCTCGTGCCGGGCGCGGCCGGTACGTGGAAGGACCTGACCGACTCCGTCAACACCGCGTTCCGGAACCTCACCGGACAGGTGCGCAACATCGCCCAGGTGACGACGGCGGTGGCGAACGGTGATCTGTCGCAGAAGGTCACCGTCGACGTATCCGGCGAGATGCTCCAGCTGAAGAACACCGTGAACACGATGGTGGACCAGCTGTCGAGCTTCGCCGACCAGGTGACGCGGATGGCGCGTGACGTGGGCACGGAGGGCCGCCTCGGCGGTCAGGCCCGCGTGGACGGCGTGAGCGGCACGTGGAAGGAACTGACCGACTCCGTCAACTTCATGGCCGGAAACCTGACTTCACAGGTACGGCAGATCGCTCAGGTCACGACGGCGGTGGCGCGTGGTGACCTGTCGCAGAAGATCGACGTGGACGCGCGCGGCGAGATCCTGGAGCTGAAGAACACCATCAACACGATGGTCGACCAGCTGTCCGCCTTCGCGGACCAGGTGACCCGGGTGGCCCGTGAGGTGGGCACAGAGGGCCGCCTGGGCGGCCAGGCGCAGGTGCCCGGCGTCGCCGGCGTGTGGCGCGATCTGACGGATTCCGTGAACGGCATGGCCGGCAACCTCACGGCCCAGGTGCGCAACATCGCCCAGGTCGCCACGGCGGTGGCGCGTGGTGACCTGTCGCAGAAGATCGACGTGGACGCGCGCGGCGAGATCCTGGAGCTGAAGAACACCCTCAACACGATGGTGGACCAGCTGTCCGCCTTCGCCGAGCAGGTCACGCGGGTCTCCCGCGAGGTGGGTACGGACGGCATCCTCGGCGGCCAGGCCGAGGTGCAGGGTGTGTCGGGTACGTGGAAGGACCTGACGCAGTCCGTGAACGGCATGGCCAACAACCTGACGCTTCAGGTGCGCAACATCGCCGAGGTCACGACGGCCGTGGCGCGCGGCGACCTGTCCAAGAAGATCACCGTCGACGCCAAGGGCGAGATCCTCGAACTCGTCACCACGGTGAACACGATGGTGGACCAGCTGTCGTCGTTCGCGGAGCAGGTGACCCGGGTGGCCCGTGAGGTGGGCACCGAGGGGCAACTGGGCGGTCAGGCAAGGGTTCCGGGTGTCACGGGCATCTGGAAGGACCTGAGCGACAACGTGAACCTGATGGCCAACAACCTGACCATGCAGGTGCGCAACATCTCCCAGGTCGCCAACGCGGTGGCCAACGGTGACCTGACCCGTCAGGTCACCATCGAGGCGCGCGGCGAGGTCGCACAGCTCGCCGACACGTTCAACACGATGGTGCGGACCCTGAGTTCGTTCGCCGACCAGGTCACCAAGGTGGCCCGCGAGGTGGGCACGGACGGCATCCTCGGCGGCCAGGCCCGCGTACCCGGAGTCTCCGGTACGTGGAAGGACCTGACCGAGTCCGTGAACGGCATGGCGTCGAACCTGACCGGACAGGTGCGCAACATCGCGATGGTCACGACCGCCATCGCCAAGGGCGACCTGACCAAGAAGATCGACATCGACGCGCGCGGCGAGATCCTCGAGCTGAAGACCACGATCAACACGATGGTCGACCAGCTGTCGTCGTTCGCCGAGCAGGTGACCAGGGTGGCCCGTGAGGTGGGCACCGAGGGCCAGCTGGGCGGCCAGGCGCGGGTGCGCGACGTGGACGGCACGTGGCGCGATCTGACCGAGTCGGTGAACGAGATGGCCGGGAACCTGACCCGTCAGGTGCGCGCCATCGCGGCCGTCGCCACCGCGGTGACCCGCGGCGACCTCAACCTCAAGATCGATGTCGATGCCGCGGGCGAGATCCAGGTCCTGCAGGACAACATCAACAAGATGATCTCGAACCTGCGCGACACCACGATCGCCAACGAGGAGCAGGACTGGCTCAAGGGCAACCTGGCCCGTATCTCGGGTCTGATGCAGGGCCGCCGCGACCTCGACGACGTGGCCGGGCTCATCATGAGCGAGCTGACGCCGGTGGTGTCGGCGCAGCACGGCGCGTTCTTCCTGGCGCTGCCGCTGGACGACAGCGCCGACGCGGCGGTCGCGGACGAGGACGCGTACGAGCTGCGCATGTGCGGGAGCTACGGCTACTCCATGGGCTCCATGCCGACGGCCTTCCGGCCCGGCGAGACGCTCATCGGGACGGCCGCGCAGGAGCGGCGCACGATCCTTGTGGACAACGCGCCCAGCGGCTACCTGAAGATCGCCTCCGGGCTCGGTGAGGCGCCTCCGGCGCAGGTCATCGTGATCCCCGTGCTGTTCGAGGACACGGTGCTCGGTGTGATCGAGCTGGCGTCGTTCACGCCGTTCACGCAGATCCAGAAGGACTTCCTGAACCAGATCGCCGAGATGATCGCGACGAGCGTCAACACGATCTCCGTCAATACGAAGACGGAGGTCCTGCTGAGGCAGTCGCAGGAGTTGACCGAGCAGCTCCGTGAGCGCTCCGCCGAGCTGGAGAACCGGCAGAAGGCCCTCCAGGCGTCCAACGCCGAGCTGGAGGAGAAGGCCGAACTGCTCGCCCAGCAGAACCGCGACATCGAGGTGAAGAACACCGAGATCGAGGACGCGCGGCAGGTCCTGGAGGAGCGCGCCGAGCAGCTCGCCGTCTCGATGCGCTACAAGAGCGAGTTCCTCGCCAACATGTCGCACGAGCTGCGCACGCCGCTCAACTCGCTGCTCATCCTTGCCAAGTTGCTGGCGGACAACGCCGACGCGAACCTCACCCCGAAGCAGGTCGAGTTCGCCGAGACGATCCACGGAGCGGGCTCCGACCTGCTCCAGCTGATCAACGACATCCTGGACCTGTCGAAGGTCGAGGCGGGCAAGATGGACGTCTCGCCGACACGCATCGCCCTGGTGCAGCTTGTCGACTACGTAGAGGCCACGTTCCGGCCGCTGACCGCGGAGAAGCAACTCGACTTCTCCGTAAGGGTGTCGCCGGAACTGCCCACTACGTTGCACACCGACGAACAGCGGCTCCTTCAGGTGCTGCGCAACCTGCTCTCCAACGCGGTGAAGTTCACCGACTCCGGTGCGGTCGAGCTCGTCATCAGGCCGGCCGGCGCCGACGTCCCGAACGCGATCCGTGAACAGCTGCTGGAAGCGGGCTCGTTGACCGAGGTCGACGGCGATGTGATCGCCTTCTCGGTGACCGACACCGGCATCGGCATCGCGGCCAGCAAGATGCGCGTCATCTTCGAGGCGTTCAAGCAGGCCGACGGCACGACGAGCCGCAAGTACGGCGGTACGGGCCTCGGCCTGTCCATCAGCCGCGAGATCGCCCGCCTCCTGGGCGGCGAGATCCACGCGCAGAGCGAGCCCGGACGCGGCTCGACCTTCACGCTGTACCTGCCGATGCACCCGAGCGAACTGCCGCCCCAGGGGTACGCGCAGCTCGCGCCGACCATCGAACCGGGGGAGCGGCTCGCGCTCGACGCGGCGCCCGAGCCCGCCGAGGTGGAGACCCCGGCCGAGGTGCGGTCCTACCAGGACACCCAGAACGGGCCGGCGGCGCTGTTCCGGCGCCGTCGCAGGTCGACCCCGCCGAACTCGGCGCCGCCCGAGCGGACGGCGTTGCAGGGGCCGCTGCAGGGCCAGCCGCTGCCCGCTCAGGAGCGCGCGGACGAGCACTGGGACGGCGGCGGCACGGCGGGTGCGACGGGCGAGGCAGAGCAGAGTGCGCCCACGCCCCGGCACGGGCTGTTGTTCGGCGGCGAGAAGGTGCTCATCGTCGATGACGACATCCGTAACGTGTTCGCGCTCACCAGCGTCCTGGAGCAGCAGGGCCTCTCGGTCCTGTACGCGGAGAACGGGCGCGAGGGCATCGAAGTCCTCGAACAGCACGACGATGTGACAGTGGTGCTGATGGACATCATGATGCCGGAGATGGACGGCTACGCGACGACGACGGCGATCCGTAGGATGCCGCAGTTCGCCGGGCTGCCGATCATCGCGCTCACCGCGAAGGCGATGAAGGGCGACCGGGAGAAGGCCATCGAGTCGGGCGCTTCCGACTACGTTACGAAGCCGGTCGACCCGGATCATCTGCTCTCTGTGATGGAGCGGTGGATGCATGGTGAGTGACCGGAAACCGGAATGTTCAAGATGAGTTGCTGACTGAGTGTGGTCGAAGCCGTGTAGAGGCGCGGGATTCGGGGAACCTTCTGGTCTCCCACCGCGTTTCTGCTACGTGCACGGTGACATCGCGGTGACAGGGTGTGGCGACAGGCGGGGTGCGGCTACCATGACCGGCACAAGGACGGACGACGCAAGGGAGTCGTCCCCTGGGGTGGCGAAAGGAGCCTCCCCGAGTCCTGCGGACAGGGGCGGCCCCATGCCGGGGCGAGGAGGGCGGGCCATGGTGCAGAAGGCCAAGATCCTCCTGGTCGATGACCGGCCGGAGAATCTGCTGGCGCTGGAGGCCATCCTCTCCGCGCTCGATCAGACACTGGTACGGGCATCGTCCGGGGAGGAAGCGCTGAAGGCGCTGCTCACGGACGATTTCGCGGTCATTCTGCTGGACGTTCAGATGCCAGGAATGGACGGGTTCGAAACCGCGGCGCACATCAAGCGCCGCGAGCGGACACGGGACATCCCGATCATCTTCCTCACCGCGATCAACCACGGACCGCATCACACGTTCCGTGGCTACGCGGCGGGGGCGGTCGACTACATCTCCAAGCCGTTCGACCCCTGGGTGCTGCGCGCCAAGGTCTCGGTGTTCGTCGAGCTGTACATGAAGAACTGCCAGCTCCGGGAGCAGGCGGCGCTGCTGCGCCTCCAGCTGGAGGGCGGCGGCAAGGCCATCGGGGACACCAAGGAGCCGGCGGGCCTGCTCGCCGAGCTGTCGGCGCGGCTCGCCGCGGTCGAGGAGCAGGCCGAGGCGCTGTCGAAGCAGCTGGACGACGAGTCCGCGGACGCGGCGGCGGTGGCCACGGCGGCGCACCTGGAGCGCAAGCTCACGGGCCTGCGCAGGGCGCTCGACGCCCTGGAGCCCGGGACGGGCAGCGGAGCGCCCTCACTGCCGTCCCAGAACTGACGCGGCCGTCCCGGAACCGAGGCGGCCGCCCCGGAATCGGGGGCGGCGCTCGGGCTTTGAGGACACGTCAGTTTTCGCCCCGTCAGTTCGCGACACGATCGGGTGAAGCAGTGGGCACACGTGTCCAAGGTCGGCTCCCCCGGTAACCTCACACCTATGGCCTCACGTCCCGCAGCCAAGAAGTCGCCCGCGAAGAAGACGGCGGCGCCGACCAAGGCTCCGGCGAAGAAGGCCGCTGCCAAAAAAGCCCCCGCGAAGGCCGCGGCCAAGAAGCCGGCGCCCAAGAAGGCACCCGCCAAGAAGGCCGTGGCAAAGAAGCCCGCCCCCAAGGCGGCGCCCAATCCGACCGGGGGCCTGTACAAGCTCGTACGCGCCCTGTGGCTCGGCCTCGCGCACAGCGTGGGGGCGATGTTCCGCGGCATAGGGCGTGGCGCGAAGGGGCTCGACCCGGCACACCGCAAGGACGGGCTCGCTCTGCTGCTGCTCGGGATCGGGCTGATCTGTGCGGCCGGTACCTGGTCCAACCTGCAGGGCCCGGTCGGCGACCTCGTCGACATGCTGGTGACCGGCGCGTTCGGCCGCCTCGACCTGCTGGTGCCGATCCTGCTCGGGGTCATCGCCGTGCGCTTCATCCGGCACCCCGAGAAGCCCGAGGCCAACGGGCGGATCGTGATCGGCCTCTCCGCGCTCGTCATCGGTGTGCTCGGACAGGTCCACATCGCGTGCGGCTCACCCGCGCGCGGGGACGGCATGCGCGCCATAAGGGACGCGGGCGGGCTCATCGGCTGGGCCGCCGCGACGCCGCTGAGCTTCACGATGACCCAGGTGCTCGCGGTTCCGCTGCTCGTTCTGCTGACCGTGTTCGGGCTGCTCGTGGTGACCGCGACGCCCGTCAACGCCATTCCGCAGCGCCTGCACCAGCTCGGCGTGAAGCTCGGCGTCGTGCACGAGGACGCGGCCTATGCCGAGGCGGCGCCGGACGAGTACGACGACGAATGGCGCGAGGCCACGCCCGTGCGCTCGCGCAAGCGCCCCGCGGCCCCGGAGTCGTACGACCCGGACCGGGCCGAGGAGGAGGCGTTCGCCAAGCGGCGCAAGTCGCGGCGGTCCGTGCAGCCCGCGATGGAGCGGCCGATGGACGCGGTCGACGTGGCCGCGGCGGCGGCCGCCGCGCTCGACGGGGCGGTGCTGCACGGCATGCCGCCGTCGCCGCTCGTCGCGGACCTCACGCAGGGCGTCTCCGGTGAGGGCAACGGCGAGAGCAGCGGTGAGACGGCCACAGGAGACCGTTCGGCACCCGTGCCGGGGGCCAGGGTCAAGAAGACCCCGGCAGGCGCTCAGAAGGAGCCTGAGCCGACGCCCACGTCCCTCGGCGTGCCGGACCTCACCAAGGCCGCACCCGAGGCGAGGGGGGACCTGCCGCCGCGCGCCGAGCAGCTCCAGCTCGCCGGCGACATCACGTACGCGCTGCCGTCGCTCGACCTGCTCACCCGCGGTGGACCCGGCAAGTCGCGCAGCGCCGCCAACGACGCGGTCGTCGAGTCGCTGCAGACCGTCTTCACCGAGTTCAAGGTCGACGCGGGTGTCACAGGGTTCACGCGCGGCCCCACGGTCACGCGGTACGAGATCGAGCTCGGCCCCGCCGTGAAGGTCGAGAAGATCACGGCCCTGGCGAAGAACATCGCGTACGCCGTCGCGTCCCCCGACGTCCGGATCATCTCGCCGATCCCCGGCAAGTCCGCGGTCGGCATCGAGATCCCGAACACGGACCGCGAGATGGTCAACGTCGGCGACGTGCTGCGCCTCGCGGACGCGGCCGAGGACGATCACCCCATGCTGGTCGCGCTCGGCAAGGACGTCGAGGGCGGCTACGTGATGGCCAACATGGCGAAGATGCCGCACATCCTGGTCGCCGGTGCGACCGGTTCCGGTAAGTCGTCGTGCATCAACTGCCTGATCACCTCGATCATGATGCGGGCGACGCCCGAGGACGTCCGGATGGTCCTAGTCGACCCCAAGCGCGTGGAGCTGACCGCGTACGAGGGGATCCCGCACCTGATCACGCCGATCATCACCAACCCCAAGAAGGCCGCCGAGGCCCTTCAGTGGGTCGTGCGGGAGATGGATCTGCGCTACGACGACCTCGCGGCCTTCGGCTACCGGCACATCGATGACTTCAACCAGGCGGTCAAGGACGGCAAGCTCACCACGCCCGAGGGCAGTGAGCGGGAACTGAAGGCGTACCCGTATCTGCTGGTGATCGTCGATGAGCTCGCCGATCTGATGATGGTCGCGCCGAGGGACGTCGAGGACTCCATCGTCCGGATCACGCAGCTCGCGCGCGCGGCCGGCATCCACCTGGTCCTCGCCACGCAGCGTCCGTCGGTCGACGTCGTCACCGGCCTCATCAAGGCCAACGTGCCCTCGCGGCTCGCCTTCGCCACGTCCTCGCTCGCCGACAGCCGGGTCATCCTCGACCAGCCGGGCGCCGAGAAGCTCATCGGCAAGGGCGACGGCCTGTTCCTCCCCATGGGGGCGAACAAGCCGACCCGTATGCAGGGCGCTTTCGTCATAGAGGACGAGATCCACGCCATCGTGCAGCACTGCAAGGACCAGATGGCGCCCGTCTTCCGGGACGACGTCACGGTGGGCACCAAGCAGAAGAAGGAGATCGACGAGGACATCGGCGACGACCTGGACCTGCTGTGCGCGGCCGTCGAACTGGTCGTCTCCACGCAGTTCGGCTCGACCTCCATGCTGCAGCGCAAGCTGCGCGTGGGCTTTGCCAAGGCCGGGCGGCTGATGGACTTGATGGAATCGAGGAACATCGTCGGACCCAGTGAAGGTTCGAAGGCTCGAGACGTTCTTGTGAAAGCCGATGAACTAGAGGGAGTGCTCGCGGTGATCCGCGGGGAGGCTCAACCGTAAGGTGATCCCCTCGAACGACGTCACCCGTACGGGCATCGGAGCAACCGTTTCCTCATCGGCTACGTCAAGTTGAGGGGGAGACAGCCGCGTACGTCGCCAGCGGGATGGCAGGCCATTCTGATGGCGTACAAAGTCCGACCGCCCGGTTGCCTCACCCATTCACACCCCCCCTACACTGAACCTCCAGCAGGTGGCTACACGCTCGAAAGGCGCCCCCGTGTCCATCGGCAACTCCCCTGAAGACGACGCCCCTTCGGAAGACCGCATCCCGCACGCGGACGACGACCGGCCGTCGATCGGTCGTGCCCTTCAGCAGGCACGCGTCGACGCGGGTCTGACCGTCGACGAGGTAAGCCAGTCGACCCGGGTGCGCATTCCCATCGTGCAGGCCATCGAGCAGGACGATTTTTCGCGCTGCGGTGGTGACGTGTACGCACGTGGCCACATTCGTACGCTCGCGCGTGCCGTGGGCCTCGACCCCGAGCCGCTGCTCGACCAGTACGGCGACGAGCACGGCGGGCGTCCCGCGCCGACGCCGGCCACGCCGCTGTTCGAAACCGAGCGGATCCGTTCCGAGCCGCGCAGGCCGAACTGGACGGCCGCCATGGTCGCGGCGATCGTCGCGGTCGTCGCCTTCGTCGGCTACACCGCCTTCAGTGGCGGCGACAGCGACGGCGGCCAGCAGCAGGCCGCCGAAGGGTCCACCCCGGCGACCAGCAAGCCCACGACCAAGAAGCCGAGCCCCAGCACCAAGAAGCCCACCGACCCGAAGCCGGATCCGACCGACAGCGCGATCGCCGCGGCCCCCGCGGACAAGGTGACCGTCAAGGTCAGCGCGGCGGACGGGCGCAGCTGGATCTCCGCCAAGGACCACAACGGGCGGATCATGTTCGACGGGCTGCTGCAGGACGGCCAGACGAAGACCTTCCAGGACAACAAGAAGATCGACCTCGTGCTCGGTGACGCGGGCAACATCCAGCTGTATGTGAACGGCAAGCAGATCGAGGACGAGTTCAGGGCCGGGCAGGTCGAGCGGCTTTCGTACACGAAGGGTGACCCCGAGGTCGGCTGAGTCGTCGATCTTGCGGTAACCCCTCGCGGGTAGGGCTGTCAGTGGAACGAAGTAGTCTTGTTTCCATGCCCGAACGCCGTACCGTCGCACTTGTCACCCTTGGCTGCGCCCGTAACGAGGTGGACTCGGAGGAGCTCGCAGGCCGCTTGGAGGCGGACGGCTGGGAGCTCGTCGAGGACGCCGACGCAGCCGATGTCGCCGTCGTGAACACCTGTGGCTTCGTGGAGGCCGCGAAGAAGGACTCCGTCGACGCCCTCCTGGAAGCCAATGACCTCAAGGGTCATGGCAGAACGCGGGCGGTGGTTGCGGTCGGCTGCATGGCCGAGCGCTACGGCAAGGAGCTGGCCGAGGCGCTGCCCGAGGCCGACGGCGTGCTCGGTTTCGACGACTACGAGGACATCTCCGGCCGCCTCCAGACGATCCTGTCCGGGGGCAACGTGGAGGCGCATGCCCCGCGTGACCGCCGCAAGCTGCTGCCGATCAGCCCGGCCGAGCGCCAGGAGGCGGGCTCCGGGATCGCGCTGCCGGGGCACGCTCCGGTCGATCTTCCCGACGGGCTCGCGCCCGCGTCCGGGCCGCGTGCGCCGCTGCGGCGTCGGCTCGACGGCAACCCTGTGGCGTCCGTGAAGCTTGCCTCCGGCTGCGACCGGCGGTGCTCGTTCTGCGCCATCCCGTCGTTCCGCGGTTCGTTCATCTCGCGCCGTCCCAGCGACGTACTGAACGAGACGCGCTGGCTCGCCGAGCAGGGCGTCAAGGAGATCATGCTGGTCTCCGAGAACAACACGTCGTACGGCAAGGACCTGGGCGACATCCGGCTCCTGGAGTCGCTGCTGCCCGAGCTGGCCGGGGTCGACGGGATCGAGCGCGTGCGGGTCAGCTACCTGCAGCCGGCCGAGATGCGGCCGGGCCTGATCGACGTACTGACGGGGACCGAGAAGGTTGCCCCGTACTTCGACCTCTCCTTCCAGCACTCGGCGCCCGGCGTGCTGCGCGCGATGCGGCGCTTCGGTGACACCGACCGGTTCCTGGAGCTCCTCGACACCATTCGGTCCAAGGCACCGCAGGCAGGTGTCCGGTCGAACTTCATCGTGGGCTTCCCCGGCGAGAGCGAGGCCGACTACGCGGAGCTGGAGCGCTTCCTGAACGGCGCACGCCTGGACGCCATCGGTGTCTTCGGCTACTCCGACGAGGAGGGCACGGAAGCGGCGACGTACGAGGACAAGCTCGACGAGGACGTCGTCGCGCAGCGTCTCGCGCGCCTGTCCCGGCTCGCCGAGCAGCTGGTGTCGCAGCGCGCCGAGGAGCGCGTGGGCGAGACCGTGCAGGTGCTCGTCGAGTCCGTCGACGAGGAGGACGGTGTCGTCGGGCGCGGTGCCCACCAGGCACCCGAGACCGACGGGCAGGTGCGCCTCACGAGCGGCGCCGGTCTGACGATCGGCCGTATGGTCGAGGCAAAGGTGGTCGGCACCGAAGGTGTCGATCTCGTGGCCGAGCCGCTGGAGATCGCTGAGGAGGCGGACAGATGACCGGAGTCCCGGCGTCCGCTACGGGCGGGACCGGCAGGCCGTCGCCCGGAGGCAAGCTGGGTACTGCGGCCGTCAAACAGGCGAGCCTGTGGAACATCGCGAACATCCTGACCATGATCCGGCTCCTTCTGGTGCCGGGTTTCGTGGCGCTCATGCTGGCCGACGGCGGGTACGACCCGGCGTGGCGGGCCTGGGCGTGGGCGGCGTTCGCCGTTGCCATGATCACGGATGTCTTTGACGGGCATCTGGCGCGTTCGTACAACTTGGTCACCGATTTCGGAAAGATCGCCGACCCCATCGCCGACAAAGCGATCATGGGCGCCGCGCTGATCTGTCTCTCGTCGCTCGGTGATCTTCCGTGGTGGGTGACCGGTGTCATTCTCGGGCGCGAGCTCGGGATCACGCTGCTGCGATTCATCGTCATTCGCTACGGGGTCATTCCCGCCAGCCGCGGCGGCAAGGTGAAGACGCTCGCGCAGGGCACGGCAGTCGGCATGTACATCCTGGCGCTGACCGGGCCGCTCGCGACGCTGCGCTGGTGGGTGATGGCCGTCGCCGTCGCGCTCACCGTGGTGACCGGGCTCGACTATGTGCGGCAGGCCGTCGTGCTGCGGCGCGCGGGAATCGCCGAGTCGAAGGCCGCGGCGCAGGCGTCCGCGGAGGCTGCCGAGAAGTGACGTACGAGGCGGTCGAGGCGCTGCGCCTGTTGACGGAGCGGGGGGAGACCCTCGCCGTCGCCGAGTCGCTCACCGGCGGCCTGGTGGCCGCGGAGCTCGTGGCGGTGCCGGGGGCCTCCAAGGCCTTCCGCGGCTCCGTCACGGCGTACGCGACCGAGCTCAAGCACCGGCTGCTCGGCGTCGACGCAGGTCTGCTGGCCGCGCACGGGCCCGTGCACCCCGAGGTCGCGCTGGCCATGGCGGCCGGGGTGCGGGAGGCGCTGGGCGCGGACTGGGGCGTCGCCACGACCGGCGTAGCGGGGCCGGAGCCGCAGGGCGGGCAGCCGGTCGGGACCGTGTACGTGGCCGCGGTGGGGCCCGGAGCTGATCGTTCCGAGGGTGCGGCCGATTTCGCTGGTAGCCACAAAGTGGTGGCCCTGCGGTTGAACGGCGATCGGACGGAAATCCGTATGGAGAGTGTACGGAGCGTGCTCGGACTGCTCGTCGAAGAGCTGGTCGGGGCGCATTCCGGCGAACGTTCTGGGAAAGCGCGGGCACAGGATACGGAACAGAACGGGGGGTTTTGATGTTTGCAGCCCTGAGTGAACACGACATCGCTCCCCGCACGGCCGCGGCACGAGGCGGTACGGTGGGGCGTGAAGGATGCGGCTACGCGGTCCGAGGAGGGAGCCACCGATGATTCTGCTCCGTCGCCTGCTGGGTGACGTGCTGCGTCGGCAGCGCCAGCGCCAGGGCCGTACTCTGCGCGAAGTCTCCTCGTCCGCCCGAGTTTCGCTCGGCTATCTCTCCGAGGTGGAGCGGGGGCAGAAGGAGGCTTCCTCCGAGCTGCTCTCCGCGATCTGCGACGCGCTTGACGTACGGATGTCCGAGCTGATGCGGGAGGTGAGCGACGAGCTCGCTCTCGCCGAGCTGGCCGAGTCGGCAGCAGCGGTCCCGTCGGAGCCGGTGCCCGCACCGGTTCGTCCGATGCTCAATTCCGTCTCCGTGGCCGGCGTCCCGCCGGAACGTGTGACGATCAAGGCGCCTGCGGAGGCTGTGGACGTCGTAGCGGCGTAACGCCTGCGCTCAGCGTTCTGAGCCCAGTTTGAATGTGGGAAAGCCCCGGCCGGGAGGATCGGCCGGGGCTTTCTGCTGCGCGTTTTCGGGGTGCGTGGGCTGTGCACGAGCTGTGCGTGGGCGAGGGACCGACCCGATGTGTCCGTAATAGTCCGTGTGTGCCATTGTTGATGGTGGTTTCGATACGGAGGTGACGTATGGACGTCGTGAAGAGCCCGCTGCCCGATGGCGACCTGAAGACCGTCGGCGAGGCGCTGCAGGGTGCGCTCGTGGATCTGGTGGACCTGTCGCTCGTGGCGAAGCAGGTGCACTGGAACGTGGTCGGTCCGCGGTTCCGGTCGGTGCACCTTCAGCTCGACGAGGTCGTGGACACCGCCCGGCAGCACTCCGACACGGTGGCCGAGCGGGCCTCGACGCTGGGTGTCCCGCCGGACGGTCGCGCGAAGACCGTCGCGGACACCAGTGGCGTGGGAGTGGCCCCTGAGGGCTGGGTGAAGGACACGGACGCGGTGGGGACGCTCGTGGACGCGCTCGGCGCGGTCATCGCGCGGATGCGCGCGCGAGTGGACGCGACCGGTGAGGCGGATCCCGTGAGCCAGGACCTCTTCATCGGGATCACGGCCGACCTGGAGAAGCATCACTGGATGTTCCAGGCGGAGAATCGGGGCTGAGAGTCCCGGCACCTCGGCGCCCCGCGAGCCCGGCCTGATCCAAACGACAGGCCCGAGGGGCAGATTGGCTGTGGTCGTGGTCGTGGTCGTGGTCCGTGGTCCCGGAGGTCGTCGGGCGGAGGTGAGCGGTCGGTGGCGTGGGCTGGTTGGCGGATGCTTCGGTGGGCGCCGGCTGTCGTGTGCGGGGCGCTGTGGTGGTGGGGCGCCCTGCGGCTCGCCTTCGCGCCGGGCGCCGGGGCGTTCGAAGGGGCGCTCGTCGCCGGGGGCTGGGGCCTGAGCCTGCTGCCGGTGCATGCGCTGCCGAAGGCGCGCGCGGCCGGCGTGGCCGGGGCGCCCGGGCGACACGGCGCGCGGCGCGTGCGGACACGGGCCGTGCGCGCCGGGCGCGAGGTCGCCGGCGGAGTGTGGCGGCAGGTCACCAGGGCATGGCGACGCCCCCGTTCGGGCGGAGGATCTGGCCGGTCGTGAACGACGCGGCGTCCGAGGCGAGGTGCAGCACCGCGTGCGCGATGTCCTCCGCCTCGCCGACCCGGCCGAGCGGCGCCATGCGCACCATCAGGGCCTCGGTGTGGGCCTGCGCGCTCTCGTCGTGGCGGGACGTCATCGGCGTACGGATCCAGCCCGGCGCCACCGCGTTGACGCGGATGCCGTGCGCGCCGATCTCCGTGGCCAGCGTCTTCGTGAGCTGGACGACGGCGGCCTTCGCCGCGCCGTAGCAGAGCAGCCCCGGGCCGCCGGTGTCGATCGCGCCGGAGGCCATCGTGACGATGCTGCCGCGGGTGCCGGCCGCGATCATGGTGCGGGCCGCTTCCTGGCAGGCGTACAGAACGCCCTTGAAGTTGATGGCGAGCACGCGGTCCAGGTCCTCTTCGCGGGTCTCCAGGACCGTGCTGTTGTGCATGACTCCGGCGATGGCGGCCATGATGTCGAGGCCGCCGGAGGTGGTGTTCGCGCTCGCGACGGCTTCCGCGATCTGGGCGTGGTCGGCCACGTCGACGGTGTGGGTGTGGGCCGTGCCGCCGCTCTCCTTGATGAGGGCCGCGGTCTCGTGCAGGCCCTGTGCGTCGCGGTCGGCGCAGTGGACGGTGGCTCCGGCCTGCGCGAGGAGCGTCGCCGACGCGCGGCCGATGCCGCTCGCCGCGCCGGTGACGAATGCGGTGCGTCCGGTGAGGTCGTACGCAGTGAGGGGCATGCAGGGACCGTACGAGGTCGTCTGACGGGTCGTCAATTGTCGTGCGGTGGGTTCTGTTTGGCGACTGTGAGGGGGCGTCAGAGGTGGGCTACGCCGTGGGGGCCGGGCCCTGTTGGCAGTGGGGGCACCAGTACGTGGGGCGTTCGCGGGAGCCGTCGCCCTGGTTCGCCGTGCGGATGGGGGTGCGGCAGCGCAGGCACGGGCGGTGGGAGCGGCCGTAGACGTAGAGGCGTTCGTCGGGGCGGGGGCGGCCTGTGGTGACGCGGGCCGGGCGGTCGCGGTTGGCCTCGAGCAGTTTCTTCGCGAGGAGGGGGAGCCGGTCGGAGGTCTCGGCGGGCAGCTCGCCGACCGGGAGCCACGGGGTGACGCGCAGGAGGAAGCAGAGCTCGGACTTGTAGATGTTCCCGATGCCCGCGAGGTTGCGCTGGTCGAGGAGGGCCTCGCCGAGGGGGCGGGCGGGGTCGGTGAGGAGGTTGCGCAGCGCGGTGTCCGGGTCCCAGTCCGGGCCGAGGAGGTCCGGGCCCAGGTGGCCGACGGCCTTGGACTCCTCGGTGGTGCGCAGCAGTTCCAGGACCGGGAGCCGGTAGCCGACCGCGGTGCGGGTCTCGGTGCCGAGGATCGCGCGGATCTGGTGGGACGGACCGCCGCGCCAGCGCTCGCCCGGCGCGTAGATCTTCCACGAGCCGTCCATCCGCAGGTGCGAGTGGAGGGTGAGGCCGCCCTCGATCCGGGTCAGCAGATGCTTGCCGCGCGGGGTGACGTCCAGGACTGTGCGCCCGGTGAGGTCTGCTGTGGCGTACCGAGGGACACGCAGGTCGGAGCGGATGAGTACCTGGCCCGCGAGGGCGCTGTGCAGCCGCTTCGCCGCCTGCGCGACCGTGTCTCCTTCGGGCATGGGGTCAGGGTAGGCGGGTGTGGGGCGGAGTGGGCGGGGCGCGGTGCGTAGTGTGCGGTGTGGGGAACGACACGGGGCTCTGCCTCGGACCCCGCTGCTCAATCGCCGCAGGGGCTGTGGGCCAGGCAGGGGCAGGGGTTGGTGTCACGCGCGCAGGCGCAGGCCGCGTGGTGTCGCGTGGAATCCGGCTCCTTCCAGGAGAGGGGCGTACGGGGAGGTGAGCGCGGATTCCGCGTTGACGCGCTCGACCGTGATGGTGCCGAGGGCGCCGGAGCGGGCTGCCTCGGCGAGTGCCTGCGCGGCGGCGGGCACGCGGGGGTCCTCAGCCACCTGGGCGGGGGTGAGGGCGGGGCTCGCGGTGCGCGCTCCGGTCGCGGTGCCGGCCGCTTCGGAAGCCGGGGCGGCGTGGGCCTGGTCGGACGCGGACCAGGCCAGGAGGGTCTTGCCGCCGCGCTCCATGTAGAGCGTCAGCTCGCCGTCGACCAGGACCACCAGGGAGCCCGCCTTGCGCCCCGGCTTGTGCCCGGGCTTCTGGCCCGCGCCGGTGGGCGGATCGGGCCAGGGCAGAGCGGCCCCGTACGCGTTGGCCGGGTCGGCCGCCGCCAGGACGAGGGCGCGGGGCGCGGTGGCCCTGCCCCTGCCGGTGGGGGCGTCCACCGGGGCGTACGGATCCGGGGGCGCGGAGCCGCGCTCCTGCGCGTTCGCCGCCGCGCGCAGGCGGTCCACGGCGCCGTCCATCGCGAACTGCGCCGCGCCGAGACCCTCCACCACGTAGCCACGCCGTGCCTGGCCGCTCTCCTCGAAGACGGACAGGACCCGGTACGTCGCCGAGAAGCCGCCCTCGACGCCTTCGGCGGCCACCGCTCCCCGGGTGACCACTCCGTGGCGGTCGAGGAGCGTGCGGGCCAGTGTGTGGGCGCGCACGGTCGGGTCGGGCTCCGGGGCGGGCAGCAGCGACCAGCGTCCCGCGACCGTGGGCGGACCGGTACGTGACGTGGGCCGGGCGCCCGCCGTGAGGCCTCCGTAGCGGCCGCGCGGCACGGCTCTGCGGGCCCGGTGCGCGGTGGAGCCTGCGGTGCGGCCGGAGCCGAGGACGGCGCGCATCGGGGCCAGTGTGTCGTTCGTGAGGCGGCCCGACCAGGCCAGCTCCCAGAGGGCATCGGCCAGTTGGGGGTCCGTGACCTCGAAGGGAACCCCTCTTTGGCCCTCAAGGCCTTGAGGGAAGGAGGCGGCGCGGACCTGGTTGGCGATCTGGCGGAAGAACAGGCCGTAGCCGCCGGAGAGCGCGTCCAGGACCGCCTGGTGGAGCGGCGTGAGCTCCAAGGGGTGCGGGGGCGGGAGGAGCAGCGGGGCCGTGTCGGCGAGGTAGAGGCTGACCCAGCCGTCCTTGCCGGGCAGCGATCCCGCGCCGGCCCACAGGACCTCGCCGGATGCCGTGAGTTCGTCGAGGAGCGCGGGCGCGTAGCCGGAGACGCGCGAGGGCAGGACGAGCTTCTCCAGGGCGGAGGCGGGTACCGAGGCGCCCTGGAGCTGTTCGACCGCTCGGACCAGGCCGTCGACCCCGCGCAGGCCGTGCCCGCCCACGTGCTGCCACTGGGGCAGGAACTGGGCGAGCGCCGCGGGCGGCACCGGCTCCAGCTCATGGCGCAGTGCGGCCAGCGAGCGGCGGCGCAGCCTGCGCAGGACCGTGGCGTCGCACCACTCCTGGCCGATGCCCGCCGGGTGGAACTCGCCCTGTACGACACGGCCGTTGGCGGCCAGACGCTGGAGCGCGCCCTCCGTGACCGCGGCGCCGAGGCCGAAGCGGGCTGCAGCCTGCGTGGAGGTGAACGGGCCGTGTGTGCGGGCGAAGCGGGCCAGGAGGTCACCGAGCGGGTCCTTGACCGGCTCGGTGAAGGCTTCGGGGACGCCGACCGGAAGCGCCGTGCCCAGGGCGTCGCGCAGGCGGCCCGCGTCCTCGATCGCCGCCCAGTGCTCGGTGCCCGCGATGCGTACGCGGATGGCGCGCCGGGCGCCCGCCAGGCTCTCGGCCCAGCCGGGCTCGGCGCCCCGCTCGGCCAACTCCTCGTCCGTGAGCGGACCGAGCATGCGCAGCAGGTCCGCGACGCCTTCCTCGTCCTTGATGCGACGGTCCTCAGTGCGCCACTGCAGCTCCTGCTCGAGCTCCGCAAGGACCTCCGCGTCGAGCAGCTCGCGCAGCTCGGCCTGGCCGAGGAGCTCGGCGAGCAGGCGGGAGTCCAGGGACAGCGCGGCCGCGCGGCGCTCGGCCAGCGGGGAGTCGCCCTCGTACAGGAACTGCGCCACATAACCGAACAGCAGCGAGCGGGCGAAGGGGGACGCCTCCGGGGTGGTGACCTCGACGAGGCGGACCTTGCGGGACTCGATGTCGCCCATCAGCTCGGCGAGGCCCGGTACGTCGAAGACGTCCTGGAGGCACTCGCGGATCGCTTCCAGGACGATGGGGAACGAGCCGAACTCGCTCGCCACCTGGAGCAGTTGGGACGCGCGCTGGCGCTGCTGCCACAGCGGGGTGCGCTTGCCCGGGTTGCGGCGGGGCAGCAGCAGCGCGCGGGCGGCGCACTCGCGAAAGCGCGAGGCGAACAGGGCGGAGCCGCCCACCTGGTCGGTGACGATCTGGTCCACGTCACCCTTGTCGAAGGCGACGTCGGCCGCTCCGATGGGGGCCTGCTCGTCGTCGTACTCCATGCCGGGCTTGGCGGGTTCCTGGTCGAGGAGGTCCAGGCCCATCAGGTCGGCGTCCGGGAGGCGCAGCACGATGCCGTCGTCGGCGTGCATCACCTGGGCGTCCATGCCGTACTTCTCGCTCAGCCGGGCGCCGAGGGCCAGCGCCCACGGAGCGTGCACCTGGGCGCCGAACGGGGAGTGGACGACGACGCGCCAGTCGCCCAGCTCGTCCCGGAACCGCTCGACCACGATCGTGCGGTCGTCGGGGATGTGGCCGCAGGCCTCGCGCTGCTCGGCGAGGTACGACAGCACGTTGTTCGCCGCCCACTCGTCGAGTCCGGCCTCCGTGAGGCGCACGCGCGCGTCGTCGGGCTTCTGGGAGCCGACCTCGCGCAGGAACGCGCCCAGCGCACGGCCCAGTTCGAGCGGGCGGCCCAGCTGGTCGCCCTTCCAGAACGGGAGCCGGCCGGGGACGCCAGGGGCGGGCGAGACGAGGACGCGGTCGCGCGTGATGTCCTCGATGCGCCAGGAACTGGTGCCGAGCGTGAACACGTCCCCGACCCGGGACTCGTAGACCATCTCCTCGTCGAGCTCGCCGACGCGGCCGCCGCCCTTCTTGGGGTCGGCTCCCGCGAGGAAGACTCCGAAGAGGCCGCGGTCGGGGATCGTACCCCCGGAGGTGACGGCGAGGCGCTGCGCTCCGGGGCGGCCCGTGACGGTGCCGGCGACGCGGTCCCAGACGACGCGCGGCCGCAGCTCGGCGAAGGCGTCGGAGGGGTAGCGGCCCGCCAGCATGTCGAGCACACCCGTGAACGCGGACTCGGGCAGCGAGGCGAAGGGGGCGGCCCGGCGGACCAGCGCCAACAGATCGTCGACCTGCCAGGTGTCCAGGGCCGTCATCGCGACCAACTGCTGGGCGAGCACATCCAGCGGGTTCGCCGGGAGGCGCAACGACTCGATGGCGCCCGAACGCATGCGCTCGGTCACGACCGCCGACTGCACCAGGTCACCGCGGTACTTCGGGAACACGACGCCCGTGGAAACCGCGCCCACCTGGTGGCCCGCACGCCCCACGCGCTGCAGCCCGGACGCGACGGACGGGGGCGACTCCACCTGAACGACGAGGTCGACCGCTCCCATGTCGATGCCCAGCTCCAGGCTCGACGTGGCGACCACGGCGGGCAGCCGGCCCGCCTTCAGGTCCTCCTCGACCAGTGCGCGCTGCTCCTTGGAGACCGAGCCGTGGTGGGCGCGCGCGATGACCGGGGGAGCGCCCTTCGCGGCGCCGGATTCCGCCATCAGCTCGGCCGGGGAGTGGTCCTCGGGAAGGGGCTCGCCCGTGGCGCGCTCGTAGGCGATCTCGTTCAGGCGGTTGCACAAGCGCTCCGCCAGACGGCGGGAGTTGGCGAACACGATCGTCGAGCGGTGGGCCTCGATCAGGTCCGTGATCCGCTCCTCCACGGAGGGCCAGATCGAGGGGCGCTCGGCTCCCTGGTCGGAATCGGCCACCGGGGAGCCGCCGAGCTCGCCGAGATCCTCCACGGGGACGACCACCGACAGGTCGAACTCCTTGCCGGACGGCGGCTGGACGACCTCCACCCGGCGCTGCGGCGAGAGATAGCGCGCCACCTCGTCGACCGGCCGGACCGTCGCGGACAGGCCGATGCGGCGGGCCGGGCGGGGCAGCAGCTCGTCGAGCCGCTCCAGGGAGAGGGCCAGGTGGGCGCCGCGCTTGGTGCCCGCCACTGCGTGCACCTCGTCCAGGATCACCGTGTCGATGCCCGCCAGCGCGTCGCGCGTGGCCGACGTCAGCATCAGGAACAGCGACTCCGGCGTCGTGATGAGGATGTCCGGCGGGCGCGTGGCCAGCGCGCGGCGCTCGGCGGGCGGGGTGTCGCCGGAGCGGATGCCGACCTTCACCTCGGGCTCGGGCAGGCCCAGGCGGACGGCTTCCTGGCGGATACCGGTGAGCGGGCTGCGCAGATTGCGCTCCACGTCCACCGCGAGGGCCTTCAGCGGGGACACGTACAGGACCCGGCAGCGCTTCTTCGGGTCGGCCGGAGGGGGTGTCGAGGCGAGCTGGTCGAGCGCGGCGAGGAACGCGGCGAGCGTCTTGCCCGAGCCGGTGGGCGCGACGACCAGCACGTCCGAACCCTCGCCGATCGCCTTCCACGCACCCGCTTGTGCGGCTGTGGGCGCGGAAAAGGCCCCCGTGAACCAACCGCGGGTCGCTGGGGAGAAGCCACTGAGGGCCTGCGAGGCGTTGTGGGCCCCTTGCCTGGAGCTGACCATGCCCCCATCCTGCACCCCGCCACTGACAATGGCGGTGAGCTGCGGAAACGGGTCGTTCGCCTGGGTGGCCGCGACGCAGACCGAGGTGGTCCTGACGCAGAATGGGGCCATGGCACGGACAGCGGGGAAGGGCGAATGGGCGCGGCACTGGCGCTATGAGCAGCTGCCGGGGCTCGACCTGCTGCGGGCCCGCTACGTCCGGCACACCTTCCCCCGCCACAGCCACGACGGCTTCGTGATCGGCGCGGTCACGCGCGGGGTCGAGGAGGTCGGCCTGGCCGACGGCACCTTGCACGCGGGGCCCGGCAGCGTCGTCCTGCTCAACCCGGAAGTGGCGCACACGGCGCGGTCGGGCGGGCCCGACGGCTGGGCGTACGCCACGCTCTATCCGTCGGCGGACGTCGTCGCCGAGATCGCTGCCGAGACCGGCACGGTGCGCGGCACCGCGGTCTTCGGTGAACCGATCGTCACCGACCCCGGGGCCTCGCAGATGATCAACGAGGTGCACAGGGCGGCGGAGCAGGGCAACGCGCTGGCCGCCGACAGCCTCCTCAGGATCGTGCTCGCCCGGCTGCTCCGGGCCCACGGGGCCTCCCTCGTGCCGCGGCCCCGGCGGTCCGCGGGGTCCACGGTCGCGTCCCGCGCGCGCGAAGTCCTCGAAGAGCGTCTGGCGGACCCGCCGTCCCTGGAGGCACTCGCGGCCGAGCTCGGCACCAGCCCCTTCGCGCTGCTGCGGGCTTTTCGCGACGCGTACGGGATGCCGCCGCACACCTGGCTCACCAACGCGCGGGTGCGCGTGGCACGGCGGCTCCTGGAGGCGGGGACGGCGCCCGCCGATGCCGCCGTGGCCCTCGGCTTCACCGACCAGCCGCACCTGAACCGGCACTTCACCCGGATCGTCGGGGTGCCGCCGGGCGCGTACCAGCGCGAGCGCAAGAACGTACAAGAACCGGACCCGGCCCTCCTCGTACCGTGCGAGGCGTGGCAGACAAGACAACACCCACAGACATACGTACAGCAGCGGCTGACCCTCCCGACCAGGGGCGCACAGGCGCTGTAAGCAAGCCGGACTCCGCCGTCGTCCGTGACGCGCTCGGTGTCGGAGTCGCCGTAGGCCTTTCCGGGTTCGCCTTTGGGGTGACCTCGGCCGGGAGCGGGCTCAGCGTGCTGCAGACCTGCGCGCTCAGCCTCCTGGTCTTCACGGGGGCCTCGCAGTTCGCGCTCGTCGGGGCGCTCGCGGCCGGCGGCAACCCGCTCACCGCCGCCGCGGGAGCGTTCTTCCTGGGCGTGCGCAACGCGTTCTACGGACTGCGCCTGTCCCAGCTGCTCGCCCTTCCGCGCGCGGTGCGGCCGTTCGCCGCGCACTGGATCATCGACGAGACATCGGCCGTCGCGCTGGCACAGCCGACGCGACGCGGCGTGCGGCTCGGTTTCACCGTCACGGGACTGAGCCTGTACGTGCTGTGGAACCTCACCACGCTGGCCGGTGCCCTGGGCGCCGAGGCCATCGGCGACACCGATGCCTGGGGCCTCGACGCGGCCGGGCCCGCGGTGTTCCTTGCGCTGCTCGCGCCGATGCTGAAGTCCACCACGGACCGCGCCGTAGCCGGGCTCGCCGTCGTTCTGATGCTCGGACTGCTGCCCGTGCTGCCGGCCGGAGCGCCGGTGCTGGTTGCCGCGCTCGCTGCCCCGGCCGTGCTCTACGTAGAGGGACGCCGCCGCGCCGCGGCCTCCGACGCACCACAAGGAGAAGACCGTTGAACGTCTGGATCGCCATCGCGGTCACCGCGGTCGGCTGCTACGCCGTGAAACTGATCGGTCTGCTGGTGCCCGCGGGCGCCCTGGAACGGCCCGTGGTGAAGCGCCTTTCAGCGCTGCTCCCGGTCGCCCTGCTGGCCGCCCTCACGGCCCAGCAGACCTTCGCGGACGGACGCGTGCTGGTCCTCGACGCCAGGGCGGCCGGGCTCGCCGCGGCCGCCGTCGCGCTCGTGCTGCGGGCGCCGTTCCTGGTGGTGGTCGCGGTGGCCGTGGCGGTCACCGCGGGGATGCGGGCCCTTACGGGGTGACCTGGTGCGCGGGGAGGGCGGCCGGGGTCTCCGGGACGCCGAGCTGCCCCGCCGTGCGCTCGGGGCGGCAGAAGACGGCCGCGAGGACGCCGCCCGTCACCAAGAGGGCCGCGGTCAGCAGCCAGCCGTGCTCATAGCCCGCCGACACGGTGGCGGCGCCGTCCACCAAGCGCCCCAGGACGAGCGGCGAGACGATGCCCCCGAGGGCGTACACACAGGTCAGTGCGCCGAGGACCGTGCCGCGTTGGACCGGGGGTGCGATACGGGAGCAGGCCGTCGCCGCGACGGTGAGCATCACCATGGCGAGCGCCATCGGCCCCAGCATCATCGGCACCTTCACGACCTGGGAGTCGGACAGGCCGAACAGAGCTGTCGCACAGCCCGAGAGCGCGACAAGGAGGCCCGCACCCGCGCCTACAGGGAAGCGGGGCGGCGTGCCCCTCAGGGCCGAGCGCCGCGCCAGCAGCCCGTGCACCAGGAGGACGGCGCCATGGGCGACGGCACCCGCGCCGACCATGGTGCTCGCCTGGTGCAGATCCCAGCCCATGACGTTCTCCATGTAGTCCGGCGCCCAGGTGAGCGTCGCACTCATCGACCAGTAGGCGGCGAACGAACCGAAGGCCGCGGTGAGGAACGTGGGCGACAACAGGACGCGGCGCAGCGGCACCGTGAAGCTGTTCTGCTGCGCCTGCTCCGCCTCCTTGCCGACGCTCGGGGCCAGGGGGCCCTCCTTGCCCCACAGGAGCCACACCGCCGCCCAGACGAGGCCGACCAGACCCACCGCGCCGAACGACCAGCGCCAGCCCCAGTGGGTGATCACCCAGCTCAGCGCGGGCGCGGCCACCGCGACCCCGGCCGCGGCGCCGACGAGCAGCAGCGCGGTCGGCAGCGCCCGCTCGCGCTGCGGAAACCAGCCGTGCACGTGATGCATCGCGACCGGCGACGCCGGCCCCTCGGCGGCGCCCAGAAGGACGCGGGTGGCCACCAGCGTGCCGAAGCCCGCCGCGCCCCACAGCATCGGCAGCTGCGCCGCCGACCACAGCAGGGCGAGCCCCAGGAGCAACGGCGTCGTGCGGACCCGCTTCGTGAGGGCCGAGACGCCGAGGGCCGCGACCGAGAACAGCGCGAAGAACGCCGACTGCGCGGTGCCGAACTCCTGGCGGCTGATGCCGAAGTCCGCCCGGATCTCGGGACCCGCGAGCCCCAGGACAGCCTTGTCCGCGAAGTTCACCACCATGAAGGCGAGCAGCAGCCATGTGGTGCGCCATGCCCCGCGCATCAGCAGCATCCGTCCTCGTCGCCGACCACGCCGACGCTGATCGCGCCCCCGGCCCGCTTGCGGCCCTCGGGGGAACGCGTCAACTCCGTCGCGACGTCCGTGCCTTCGGCCACCGCGGCGGACTCGGCGGCCGCCCAGGCGTAGACGCCGCGCGCCATGGTCGAGGTCTCCTTGCCCGCCCGCCGCGCGTACACCTCGGCACGCGTGCGTGCCACTTCGGGATCCGTGGGGGCCGCCAGGGCCGCTGTCTCCGCCAGATGCGAGGCGAGCCGTGCGTCGCCCGCGGCTAGCAACTCCCGTGCCCGCTCGGCCAGTGCCGCGGCGCCGCCCGCCGCGCGCGCGTACTCGGCCGCGACGGCTGCCTCCGGGGCGGGCTTGAGGTGGGCCGGGTTCTGGTCGTACCAGCCGCCCCACAGGCGCCACAGGTTCCGGACGACGAACTCCGGCTCGTCATAGGCGGGGTGGAGGTATGGGCGGGACAGAAGTTCTTCGGGGACCTTCACCTCGTGGATGACCGTGTCGAGCCGGTGTCCCGCGTTCATCAGCTCCCGTGTCTGCTCGCAGAGCGACTCCAGGAAGCGCGCGGTGTCGTTCAGGGCGCGGTTCACGCGTTCGACGCCCATGATGGGCACGCCGTGCCCCGGCAGCAGCAGCTCCGCGCCCAGCTCCTGCATGGAGCGCAGGGCCCGCGCCCAGTCCTCGGGGTAGCGCTGCACCTTCTGGGGGTTGCCCGCGTTCGGCGTGTTCCAGATGAACAGATCGCCGGTGCACAGTGTCTTGAGCTCCGGCACCCATACGTAGGTGTGGTCGTCGGTCTCCCCGCGCGCGTGGACGAGTTCGAAGGTGAGCTCGCCGCGGTGGAACGTCAGCCGGTCCCGGTAGACGGTGTCCGGGTAGCGGTACGTGGTGGGCCACTCCAGGGAGGGCACACCGAACTGCCGCCGGTTGATCCACGAGTTGTAGCCGGCCGTCCGGATGTAGCGGTCGAAGCGTGCGGACACGGCTTCGTGAGCCACCACCTCGGGGCGCGCTGTGCCGGTTCGCTCCGCTTCCTTGTCGAAGGGGAACACTCCGAAGACGTGATCCACGTGCCCGTGCGTGTACACCACGGAGTGCACCGGGCCCGCCCCGAACCCCTTGACCGCGGTGTGCAGTTGCGCTGCCGTACGGAAGTCGCCCGAATCGACGAGCACCGCGCCGTCACCGGTGTCAAAGACGGTCACGTTGGCGAAGGCGGGAAAGAACCCCACCCGCGGGCTCAGCCGCACCAGTTCGTCCCCCGTGTAGGCGCCCGAGAGATGCGGCAGCAGCGTCTCCGTCCCCTTCCAGACCCGGTCCGTGTAGGCGGCGTAGTCCACCGGCTTCCGCGCGGCCGCCTCCGGTGCGGTGTTGTGCTCGGTCATGGGCGCGGCTCCTCCGGGTAGGGGTGGCTCTTCGGCGTTCCCCGAGTCAAGGCGCACAGGGAGGCTCGGAACAGCGTTTCGCGTCACATCCGGATCACCCCAGAGCTGTGACGCGTCACAATGGGGCGCCCTGTAGCCGATCTCGGTGGAGGCCACCGTGCCGTTGTCCCCGGAAGCGCGTTCTCTCGCCGCGCGCTGCGAGCCGCGCGTCAACGAACTGGCGCGGCGCATGGCCAGGGAGGCCTTCGAGGAACTCCCCGGCTACGCGGAGCTGCCGGACGACGTGAAGGACCTGGAGATCGCGGCGACCGCGCGGTACGGCGTACGGCTGTTCCTGCGCCACGTGGACGACCCGGACACGCAGCAGCCCGGAAGGCATCGGTTGTTCCGTGAGAGGGCCGCTCAGCGCGCTGAGGAGGGCATGCCGCTGCACCTCCTGCTGCGTACGCACGCGCTCGGCTCCTACGTCCTGTGGCGGGCGCTGCGCGAAGCGGCGGAGCCCGGCGACGAGGCGGCCCTCGTCGAACTCGTCGACCTCCTGTTGCGGGTCCAGCCCGGAGTCGTCGGATCGGTCGCGGAGACGTACCTGGACGAACGGTCCGCCCTTGAGGCCGAACAGCACGCGCAGCGGCGGTCGTTGGTCCGCGGGCTGCTCGACGGGATGGTCCCGCCCGGACACGTGCTCCTCGACCAGCTCCGGCTCACGGGGCCCGCCCACGTGCTCGCACTCGGCACGGACGCGGTTCCGTCGGAGGGGCCCGTCGCGGTGCGCCGCCGGCTGCGTCGGCTGCAGAGCGTCCTGGACCGCACTTTCGGTGCGGCCGTGCTCACGCTCCTGGACGGCGGCGGGGGACGGGTCGTCGTCCCGGAGGACTGCCCGCCGCCCGCCGACCTGCCGCACCACCTGAGCCGGGCGAGCGGCCTACCCGTGCGGGTGGCCGCGGTGCGGGCGGACGGCCCCGAGCTCATACCCGACGCGGCACGCACCGCGACCGAGGTTCTGCGCATCACGCGCGCGTGCGGCCTGCCACCGGGCCTGCACCGCCTCGACGACGTCCTGCTCGAGTACCACCTCTCCCGGCGCAACGAGAGCAGCCACCTCATCGCCGCTCTCCTCGACCCCGTCGCCGAGCGGCCGGAGCTCCTGGAGACGCTTCGCACGCATCTGAGCCACCAACAGGACCGCAGGGCCACCGCCGAAGCGCTCGGGCTGCACCCGAACACGGTCGACAACCGGCTGGCGAAGATCGCCGAGTGGACCGGCATCGAACTGTCCTCACCGCGCGGCACGGCTCTGGCCATCGCGGCGCTGCTCCTGCGCGACGCGGATCACTGAGCGGGAACGCGGTACTCCAGAGGGCCGCGGCACGACAACGGCGGCACTACAAGCAGCCCTACAAGGGGCGTCCGTAGGCGCGCAGCGTACGCAGCGCGTCGATGGTCACCATGGGGCGCGCCTCCATGGCGGTCGTCGGCGCCCACTGTCGCCAATTGATCGGCCACCCGCCGTCCTCCTGCTGCTCGCTCACCAGATGGTCGAGCGAACGGGCCATCTCCTCGTCGGTGAACCAGGACCGGGCCAGCGACTCGGGCGCCTTGGCGAAGTCGTACGGGAAGTGGTGCTCGTCCGGCGCGTAGCCGGGCGCGACCGGGTAGTCCTCCCTGCGCTCCGGATCGAGCACCGCGAGCCGCTGCTCACGCACGAGGCGGCCGAGCCGGTCGGCGGCGACCCGCGCGCGCGGGCGGTCGGGTGCGCTGTCCAGGAAGGCGACCGCGGCCTGGACCTCGTACGGGTGAGATGTCTTCAGGGACTCGACGGCCGACCAACAGAAGTCGGTGGCCCGGAACAGCCAGGCGTGCCACACCTCGTTGCGGTGCAGCAGGCCGACGACGGGCCCGGTGGCCAGCAGCTCGCTCGGCGGGTCGTCCACCACCGGGATGAACGGGGCGCAGGGATAGCCGCGTTGGCTGGGATGCACCGCCGGAAGCGCGCCTTCCGGAGTGGAGACGGCGGTCAGGTAGCGGCACACCCGCTCCACGCGCTGACCCGAGCACCGCCCGATCGAGTCGAGGACGCGCAGCGCGTGCCCGGTGTGCAGGGGCTGGCTGACCGGGCCGCGCAGGTCCGGTTCGAGGGCGTGCCCGTAGCCCTCGTCCTCGTTGCGGTACGCGGCCAGCGCCGTCTCGACGGCGTCGGCCGCCGTGGGTGAGCCGTCCAAAAAGTGATAGGCGAAGCGGCGCTGTTCAAGGACGCGTGCGGTCAGCCAGATGAATGTCTCGGCACGGGAGAGCGGGGAGCGTGCCGGGGGCGACGGGGGGAGTGGGGAAGCTCCGGTTTCGGCCATGCACCGACCGTAGGACGGAAAGCGTTCTCGGTAAGCCTCCCGAGCACGGCTGCACTCTCAGGGGCGGGATACTGGACGCATGCGGTTGACGGTCTTCTGGCAGCGAATGACGGATCATTTCGGATCCGGTTACTCCGACACGTTCGCGCGTGATCATGTGATGGCGGGGCTCGGCGGGCGAACGGTCCACCAGGCGCTCGACGCGGGCTGGGAGGCCAAGGAAGTCTGGCGTGTCGTGTGCACAGCGATGGACGTACCGGACGAGAAGCGCTGAAGAGTGACGGAACGGGGGCGGCCGCCGATTGTCGGCGGCGTGGGCGAGACTGGCAGCGTGCCAGCACCGACAGACGAAACCTTCCAGGTGGCGGACGACGCCGCGCCGCCCGGCACGACGCCGCCCGAGCGGCCGCCGGGTTCGGCGCCGACTCCGCGCGCGAGGATGCCGCGCTGGCTGCCGCGCGCCATGGTGCTCGCCCTGGCCCTCATCGCCTGCTACCAGCTGGGCTATTGGGCCTTCCACCAGCTGATCGGGCTGCTGACCAACGTGTTGATCGCGTTCTTCCTGGCGCTCGCCGTGGAGCCCGCGGTCAGCAGGATGGCGGCGCGCGGGCTGCGCCGGGGTTTCGCCACCTTCCTGGTGTTCCTCGCGGTGACGGCCGTGAGCGCGGGTTTCGTCGTGCTGCTCGGGTCGATGCTCGCGGGCCAGATCGTGGACATGTTCGACGACTTCCCGAAGTACCTCGACCAGCTCATCAGCTGGGTCAACGACACGTTCCACACGGATCTCAACAGGGTCGAGGTGCAGGACAGCCTGCTGCACTCGGACTGGCTCCAGAAGTACGTCCAGAACAGCGCCACCGGTGTCCTGGACGTCTCCACGCAGGTGCTCGGCGGGCTGTTCCAGCTCCTGACGGTTCTGCTGTTCTCGTTCTACTTCGCCGCCGACGGCCCGCGCCTGCGGCGTGCGCTGTGCTCGGTCCTGCCGCCCGCCAAGCAGGCCGAGGTGCTGCGCGCCTGGGAGATCGCCGTCGACAAGACCGGTGGGTACCTCTACTCGCGTGGCCTCATGGCGCTGATCTCCGGGGTCGCGCACTACGTCCTGCTCGCGGCGCTCGGCGTCCCGTACGCGCCGGTGCTCGCCGTGTGGGTGGGGCTCGTCTCGCAGTTCATCCCGACCATCGGCACGTACCTGGCGGGCGCCCTGCCGATGCTGATCGCCTTCACCGTGGACCCCTGGTACGCGCTGTGGGTGTTCGTCTTCGTAGTCGTCTACCAGCAGTTCGAGAACTACGTGCTGCAGCCGAAGCTGACCGCGAAGACGGTGGACATCCACCCGGCGGTCGCCTTCGGTTCGGTCATCGCGGGCACCGCGCTCCTGGGGGCCGTCGGTGCCCTGATCTCGATCCCGGCCGTCGCGACGCTGCAGGCGTTCCTGGGGGCGTACGTGAAGCGCTACGACGTCACCGACGACCCGCGCGTGCACGGGCACCGCAGACGTGGGTCGTCTCTCTGGGTGCGGATGCGGCGCGTCGTGAAGGAACCGGATTCCGGCGACCGGTAGCTCGCCTCAGGCTCGCGCGGCCGACGCGACGAGGCGGCGGAGCGAGGCGTGTCCGGGCGGTCCCCAGGAGGGCTTGCCGCCGGGGCGGCCGTGGTCGCCCGCGTGCCCGATGAGGATGCAGACCAGGGCCTTCATGACGGCCCAGCCGCGGGCGCGGCGCAGGGTGGCGGCGTCGGGGGTCGGCCGGTAGGCGCTGTGGAAGCGTTCGGTGGCGCCGTCCGGCAGCAGCAGCCAGGCGGCGGCGAGGTCCCAGGCCGGATCGCCCACGCAGAGGTCACCGAAGTCGATCACGCCGCAGAATGTGCCGTCCGTGGTGAGGACGTTGGCCGGATGCAGGTCGGCGTGGAGCCACAGCGGCGGCCCCGACCACTCGGGAGCGTCGGCGGCGTCCTCCCAGACCGCGCGGACGGCGTCAGGGTCGGGGATCAGGCCGAGCCCGGTGGCCTCGGAGAGTTGCTGGGCGAATCCCTCGGCATGCTCGGCCGGCGGGCCCCCACGGTCGCGGCCGGTCGGTGCCCCCTCGGGGGCCGGCCGGTGCAGAGCGGTCAGGAAGGCGGCCAGGACGTCGGCCGACCCGGCGGCGGTGGCGGGGACCCGGTCGGCGGGCGAGCCCGGTACCCAGGTGGTGACGATCCAGGGGTGGGGAAACCGCTCGGAGGGCTCACCGAGGTGCTGGGGGACGGGAACGGGCAAGGGGAGATGCGGGGCGAGCGCGGGGAGCCAGGTGTGTTCCTTGCGCAGCAGCGCGTCCGCGGACCCGGTGGCCCAGGGCAGCCGGACGGCGAGGTCGTCGCCGAGGCGCCACAGTTGGTTGTCCCACCCGCGGGCGCCGAGTCTCACGGGGCGATCGGCCAGGTCGGGGTGCTGTTCGTGGAGCAGCTCGTGGACCAGCTCGGCGGTGATCTCGATCGACGTGTGGGTCATGCGGAGCCACGGTAGTCGAGGCGCGCCGACCCGCGTGGTGCGCTTGACACTAAAATCGAACATCCATTCTTATGGAGTGTCCAGGGCTACTTTTCCCAGTGTTTCCAAGGGATTCGGGGAAGGTGGCCGGGCGAGGAGCCTCGAGTTATCCACAGGCGAGACAGGCGTCGAGGCCGATTGTCAGTGGCAGGCGTTAGCGTCTTTGGCGTGAAGCGATCGACTCAAGCAAACCGGGTGGAACCCATGGCAGGAACCGACCGCGAGAAGGCGCTCGACGCCGCGCTCGCACAGATTGAACGGCAGTTCGGCAAGGGCGCAGTGATGCGCATGGGCGAGCGGCCGAATGAGCCCATCGAGGTCATCCCCACCGGGTCGACCGCGCTCGACGTCGCGCTCGGCGTCGGTGGCATTCCGCGTGGCCGTGTGGTGGAGGTGTACGGACCGGAGTCCTCCGGTAAGACGACCCTGACGCTGCACGCCGTGGCCAACGCGCAGAAGGCCGGCGGCCAGGTGGCCTTCGTGGACGCCGAGCACGCGCTCGACCCCGAGTACGCGAAGAAGCTCGGCGTCGACATCGACAACCTGATCCTGTCCCAGCCGGACAACGGCGAGCAGGCTCTCGAGATCGTCGACATGCTGGTCCGTTCCGGCGCCCTCGACCTGATCGTCATCGACTCCGTCGCTGCCCTGGTGCCGCGCGCGGAGATCGAGGGCGAGATGGGCGACTCGCACGTGGGTCTGCAGGCCCGCCTGATGAGCCAGGCGCTCCGAAAGATCACCAGCGCGCTCAACCAGTCCAAGACCACCGCGATTTTCATTAACCAGCTGCGCGAGAAGATCGGCGTGATGTTCGGCTCGCCGGAGACCACGACCGGTGGTCGCGCGCTGAAGTTCTACGCCTCGGTGCGTATCGACATCCGCCGTATCGAGACCCTGAAGGACGGCACGGACGCGGTCGGCAACCGCACCCGCGTCAAGGTCGTCAAGAACAAGGTCGCGCCGCCCTTCAAGCAGGCCGAATTCGACATCCTCTACGGGCAGGGCATCTCCCGCGAGGGCGGCCTGATCGACATGGGCGTGGAGCACGGCTTCGTCCGCAAGGCCGGCGCCTGGTACACGTACGAGGGCGACCAGCTCGGCCAGGGCAAGGAGAACGCGCGCAACTTCCTGAAGGACAACCCCGACCTGGCCAACGAGATCGAGAAGAAGATCAAGGAGAAGCTGGGCGTCGGCGTCCGTCCGGAAGAGCCGAGCACCGAGCCGGCCGCGGACGCGGCGGCGGAGGCCGCTCCTGCCGAGGACGCGGCCAAGACGGTCCCCGCACCCAAGGTGGCCAAGTCCAAGGCCGCGGCGGCCAAGAGCTAGTCCGCCGTGACACGACGAACCGACTGGGCCGATGACGACGTACGCTCCGCCGTTCCCGAGGGCTGGGGGAGCGGGGGTGGCGGGGCGTACGACGACATGGCGTACGGCGAGGCCGGGGATGACGTCGAGGCGGAGAGCGGCGCGGCGGACGGGCCGCGCCGTGGTGGACGCAAGCGGGGCGGAGCCGGGCCGCGTGGGCGTCGGCGCCGGAGCGGATTCGGGGATCCGCCCGGTGCCGGACAGGACGACGGCCCCCCTGACTCGTCGAGGGCCGAGCGGGGGGCGCCGTCAGGAGACCCGGCTGAGCGGGCGCGGAACATCTGTCTGCGTCTGCTCACCGGGACTCCGCGCACGCGCAAGCAGTTGGCCGACGCGCTGCGCAAGCGCGAGATCCCCGACGACGTGGCGGACGAGGTACTCACCCGCTTCGAAGAGGTGGGGCTGATCAACGACAGCGCCTTCGCGGACGCGTGGGTGGAGTCGCGGCACCACGGCCGGGGACTCGCCCGCCGGGCGCTCGCCCGTGAGCTGCGGACCAAGGGCGTGGACTCGACGGTGATCGACGAGGCGGTCGGGCAGCTCGACTCCGAGCGGGAGGAGGAGACCGCGCGCGAACTCGTTGCGCGCAAGCTCCGTTCCACGCGGGGGCTTGAGCGTGACAAGCGGCTGCGCCGGCTCGCGGGGATGCTCGCCCGCAAGGGGTATCCGGAGGGCATGGCGCTGCGGGTGGTGCGGCAGGCGTTGGAGGAAGAGGGGGAGGACACCGAGGACTTGGGGTTCGGGGAGTAAGGACTCCCCGGGAGCCGGGAGCCGGGAGCCGGGAGCCGGGAGCCGGGAGCCGGGAGCCGGGAGCGCCGTGTTCGCGCGCCCCCGGTCCACCGCGGCCTGCCGACGCCCCGGCCCACCACGGCGTACCCCCTCAGGCCCCCGTCACCGGCAGCCCCGCCGCTCGCCACGCCTGGAATCCGCCCACCAGGTCCGTCGCGCGGTGCAGGCCCAGTTGGTGCAGGGAGGCGGCGGCGAGGCTCGACGCGTAGCCCTCATTGCAGACGACCACGACGCGCAGGTCGTGACCGGTGGCCTCCGGAGCGCGGTGGCTGCCTCGGGGATCGAGGCGCCACTCCAGTTCGTTGCGCTCGACCACAAGGGCCCCGGGGATCAGGCCGTCGCGCTCCCGCAGCGCCGCGTACCGGATGTCGACCAGGAGCGCCTCGCCACGGGACGCCGCGTCGCACGCGTCCCGCGCCTCGACCCGGTCGAGACCGGATCGCACCTGCTCGAGAAGCTCGTCGATGCCCACCGGTGATGAAGCGCTCACTGCCAGTCCTCCGGCTGCTCCACCGACTCCAGACGCAGCACCGGGCCGGTGCGGCTGTAGCGCCGGATCCGGGGGAGCGGTGGGTAGTAGGCGTGGACCGAGACGGCGTGCTCGGTGGGCGACTCGTTCAGGACCTCGTGCACGTGGTGGCGGCCGAAGGCGCGTCCCTCACCCACCGTCAAGTGCCGTTCCCTGTCGACGTCTTCGGAGAGTTCCAGGGTCTTCCACCCGTCGGTGGGAAGGCGGGCGGCGAGCGAGTTCTCCGTGAGCGCGCCGCCCGCGGTCAGGAAGGCGCCGACGGACTCGGCATGGTCGTGCCACCCCGTGCCGGTGCCCGGCGGCCAGCCGATGAGCCAGGCCTCGCTGCCGTCCGGGCCTTCGAGCCGCACCCATGTACGGCCCTCCGGATCGAGCGGCAGTGAGTCGATCAGGTCGCGGTCCTGAGCGACGCGACGGACGAATGCGAGGAGGTCGCCCTGCGTGGGCGCGACGGACGGCGCCTGTGAGGGAGCCGTACGGGAATGCGCAGCGGAGTGCGCGAGGGATTGCGTGAAACTGGACACCAGTACCGTCCTGGGAGTTCGCGAGAAGCACGCGCCGCCGGATACGCCGGAGGCAGGCGCGTGTAAGGAAGGGATGCGAATTCAGCAGGAGGGGTGACACACGCAGCCCGCGTAGCGGATGAGGTCCATATGGACCCTCCGCCACAGGCGTACATCGGTGTCGACCGTCACGCTCCGGAGTACACCATGGGGGCAGGAGACGGTCAACTCACCGACAGGTCGGCGAGCGGTTCAGCGGCCGGCGCCGCTCTTCACCGGACCTTTCTCCTCCGCGGGCCTGCCGAGGGCCGAGCGCGCGGCCTCGTAGAGCTCCGCCGGACGTACGCCGCTCAGCGCCGTGACCAGATGGCCGTCGGGCCGGATCAGCAGCACCGTGTGCGCCGCGGCCTGTGGGTAATGCTCCGCGACAAGCAGCTCGGCCTCGTGGGGGAGCGCCGCGACGGCCGCCGCGAGCCGTGGCATCAGACCCGCCGACATCCAGTGCTTGCGCTCCCACACCCCGGTCCCGGGGGCGACGAGGACGACGAGCAGGGGCCCGCGGCCGAGCCGGTCCCGGAGCCGTACGAACGAGCCGTCGGGCGCCGTCACCTCGACGTCGGTGATCGGCGAGCCGGGCGCCGTGCCCACCTCCACCTGCGACTCGGAGCGAGCGGGTGCGAGCGGCGAGTCGGCGTACGCCCCCGGCGCGCCGAGCGGCCCGTGCCCCAAGTGACCGTCCGTGAGCAGCGCGTCGTGCCCGCGCGCGGCGCCGGGGACGTACGCCCGCAGCCCGCCGCCACCGCGCAGTATCGGCAGCGCCTGGTCCGCCGCGCGCAGCCGTCCGGCCACCACGGCACGGCGCTCGGTCTGGTAGCTGTCGAGCAGCGCGTCGGTGGCGGAGTGCGCCCCGTCGTGCCAGGCGAGGGCCAGCTTCCAGGCGAGGTTGTCGGCGTCGCGCAGCCCCTCGTCCAGGCCCTGGGTGCCGAGCGCGCCCAGCAGGTGCGCCGCGTCCCCCGCCAGGAAGACACGGCCCACGCGCCAACGGCGGGCGAGCCGGTGGTGGACCGTATGGACTCCGGTGTCGAGCAGTTCGTACGGCGGGGTGGAGCCTCCGCACCAGCCCGCGAGGGTCTCCCGGATGCGGGTCACGAGGACATCCGGGGTGACCAGGTCGCTGCGGGGCGGCAGCAACCAGTCCAGGCGCCAGACGCCGTCGGCGAGGGGGCGGCCGACGACCTCCGAGCCCGAGCGGCCCGAGGTCCGCCACGGAGGGCTCCGATGGAGCAACGCCTCACCGGGCCACGGAAGTTCCGCGCGCAGTGCGGCGACCGCGTGTCGTTCCACGGCGGTGCGGCCGGGGAAGCGGATGTCGAGGAGCTTGCGGACCGTGGAGCGCGGACCGTCGCAGCCCACGAGATAACTGCCGCGCCACCACGTGCCCTTGGGTCCGCGGGTGTGTGCGGTCAGGCCCGTCTTCTCCTCCTCGAGCGAGTCGAGGCGGCTGTTGACGGCGACCTTGATGAGCCGCTCGGCGTCGACGGCCCTGCGCAGGGCGTCGGTCAGATCGTGCTGGGCGATGTGCAGCGGCGCGGGAAGCGTTTCGCCGGGCGATGCCGGCCCACTGGGTGACCCCGGTCCACCGGATGCTCCGGGCTCACTCTGCGTGTTCTGCTCACCGAAGGTGAGCACACCCATCACTTGCTTGCGGCGCATGGAGCGCCATCCCGTCCAGCGGGCGCCGATGCCCTCGAACGACGTACCGGCGAGCCGCTCGGCCAGCGCCGCGGTGTCCTCGCGCAGCACCACCGTGCGGGCGGGGCGTTGTTCGTCCTTGCCGGGGCCCTCGTCCAGAATCACGGAGGGTACGCCGTTTCGCGCGAGGGCGAGGGACAGCGCGAGCCCGACGGGACCCGCGCCGACAACGATCACCGGGTCCACGGTGCGGCCCCTCCCGCCCCGAGAGACCCGCCGGGAAGTGTCCCGTGCCAGGGCACGGGCGGCGTACTGGACGTGCAAGGACGGGCAGTTGGAGCGGGGTGCGCGTTCACAGAGCGTATGCAACCCATTGCCGGTGCTTGCGTCAAGTGACGGCGGCAGTGGCGATCACGCCACTGCCGCCGTACAGCTTCGGCCCCGCGCCCGGGGTCGGGTCAACTCCTCGGCGAGTCGGGTCCTTCGGATCGGTCATCGGTCGCCGGCCGCTCGACGGCCTCGGCGGCGGCCGAGCCGTGGCCCGCCCCGCCGGGCAGGTCCGCGGCGTCCATCAGACCGCCCTCGGCGACGGGCTCGGCGGCCGCGGCCACCTTGATGCCGGTCTTGGCGCGGCGGCCGCGCCGCTCGATCCAGTTGGCGAGCCCGGACAGGGCCAGACACATCAGGACGTAGATCGTGCCGGTCACGATGAGCACCGGAACGTACGGGTATTCGCCTTCGACCAACGTGTTGTTGGCCAGCTTGCGGGCCGCGTACAGGAGCTCCGCGTACGTGATGATGTAGCCGAGCGAAGTGTCCTTGAGGGTGACCACCAGCTGGCTGATAATCGTCGGCAGCATCGAGCGGATCGCCTGCGGCAGCAGCAGCATGGTCATCACTTGATACTTGCGCAGCCCCAGCGCGTAGGCCGCCTCGACCTGGCCGCGCGGCACGGCCTGGAAGCCGGCCCGCAGCACCTCCGCCTGTACACAGCTGTTGTAGACCGTGAGGCCGATCACCAGCGCCCAGAAGGAGTTGTTCTGGCCGACGACGCCCAGGTCGCTCTTGTAGGTGAGGAAAAGAACCCACAGGGCGTAAATGGTGATCAGCAGCGGGATGGCGCGGAACAGCTCGATGAAGCCCGTGGCGAACCAGCGGATCGGCCGGTGCTCCGAGTAGCGGGCCACCGCCAGGACGACGCCGAACACCAGTGAGAGCGCGCCGGCGGCGGCGAAGACCTTCAGGGTGGTCAGGATGCCGTCACGGATCGCCGCACGAACGTTGGCGTAGTTGAAGATGTCCCACTTGGCCGTGGCGAACTGGTCCTTGGACGCGAGCTGCATGACCACGAAGGCGATGAGACCGACGACCGCGAGCGTACCGACGACGGTGTAGATCCGGTTGCGCGTGCGGGCCTTGGGGCCCGGGGCGTCGTAGAGAACGCTGGCACTCATCGGGCGACCTCCAGGGTCCTCTCGAGCACCCGGAACAAGATGCTGATGGCGAAGGTGATGACCAGGTAGCCGAGTGCCACCCACAGGAAGACCCAGGCGATCGGGTATCCCTGGTCGCTCAACAGCTTCTGCCAGCCGAACAGTTCGGTGACGCTGAAGGCGCCCGCGATGGCCGAGTTCTTGGTCAGCGCGATGAAGATGGAGCTCAGCGGCGGCAGCACGGTGCGCACCGCCTGCGGCAGGATGACCAGGCCGAGCGTCTGGAAGAACGACATGCCGATCGAGCGCGCCGCCTCGGCCTGCCCGAGCGGCACGGTGCTGATGCCGGAGCGCACCGCCTCGCAGACGAACGACGAGGTGTAGCAGCTCAGCACGATCAGGGCCTTGACCCACGGGCTGAAGCCGAAGTCGAGGACCTGGGGCACCGCGAACCAGATGACGAGGAACAGCAGCGTCAGCGGGGTGTTGCGGAACAGCGTGACCCAGGCGGTGCCGAAGTACCGCAGGGGCGGTACGGGCGAGACCCGGAAGCCGGCGAGGATCGTGCCGAGCAGCATCGCGACAAGGCCACTGGCCAGGGTCAGGCCTATGGTGCCGAGGAATCCCTCGCGGAATTCCGAAAGGTGGTCGAGCAGTACATTCACGGGGAGTTCCTCGTGGGGCGGCAGCGGTCGGGCAGGGGGAGCCGCGCCCTGTACGCCGTCACGGACGTCGTGCTCGGTGTGACGGCGTACAGGGGCACGGTCAACTCACTGCCTGCGAGAGACAGGCGGCTGGACGCTCAGGAGCGTGGAACGCTCAGCAGCGCTCAGTAGCGCTCCAGGGCCGGCGGCTCGACGTACTCGGCGCCCGAGAGGCCGAGCGTCGCGTCGTAGGCCTTCTTGTAGTCGCCGTTCTTCTCGTGCGCCTCGATGGCGTCGGAGACCGCGTCGCGCAGGGCCTTGTCGTCCTTGGCCATGCCGACGCCGTAGGGCTCCTCGGTGAAGGGCTTGCCGACGACCTTGAGCTTCTTCGGGTTCTGCGCGGCGTAGCCCTTGAGGATCGCGTCGTCGGTGGTGACGGCGTCGACCTCGTTGTTGAGCAGCTGCTGCACGCACTCCGAGTACTTCGCCAGCTCGACGGTCTCGGCGCCGTACTTGGGCTTCTTGATCTCCTGCAGCGGGGTCGAGCCCTTGATGGAGCAGACCTTCTTGCCCTTCAGGGAGGTCGGGCCCGTGATGCCCTTCTCGTCCTTGCGGACCAGGAGGTCGGCGCCGGCCTGCATGTACGGGCCCGCGAAGCCGACCTGCTTCTTGCGCTCGTCGTTGATCGTGTACGTGCCTACGTAGAGGTCGACATCGCCCTTGGAGATGGTGGTCTCGCGGACACCGGAGTCGATCGTCTTGAACGTGATCTGGTCGGCCTTGAAGCCGAGGTCGGCCGCGACCATCTTGGCGATCTCGATGTCGAAGCCGGAGCGCTTGCCACCGGAGTCCTGGAAGCCCAGGTACGGCTGGTCGTCCTTGGAACCAATGACGATCTTGCCGGCCTTCTGGGCCTTCTTCAGAGTCGCGGAGTCGACCTTCACATCGCTCTTCACCGCGTACGTGGGCAGCTTGGGCTGGTTCTTGCCACCCGAGGCCCCGGCGGGCTTGTCGCCGGCGTTGCCGGACTCGCCGCCACAGGCGGTGGCGGTGAGCGCGAGAGCGGCGACGGCGGCAGCCGCTGCGGCGGACTTACGGAGCTTCATGGTGAACATCCTTCGTGTCGGCAGATTCGGCAGTAGGGAATAAGGCAACACGCGTGCGCGGGGCTTCGGTTGAGGGCCCGCGCGGGGCGCGTGTCTAGTGGTGCAGGATCTTCGACAGGAAGTCCTTGGCCCGGTCGCTGCGCGGATTGCTGAAGAACTGGTCGGGGACGGCCTCCTCGACGATCCGGCCGTCCGCCATGAAGACGACGCGGTTGGCCGCGGAGCGGGCGAAGCCCATCTCGTGCGTGACCACCACCATCGTCATGCCGTCCCGTGCGAGCTGCTGCATCACTTCCAGGACCTCGTTGATCATCTCCGGGTCGAGCGCCGACGTCGGCTCGTCGAAGAGCATCACCTTCGGGTCCATCGCCAACGCCCGTGCGATGGCGACGCGTTGCTGCTGGCCGCCGGAGAGCTGTGCGGGGTACTTGTCGGCCTGTGCGGCGACACCGACCCGGTCGAGGAGCGCACGCGCCTTGTCCTCGGCCGTCTTCTTGTCCGCCTTGCGGACCTTGACCTGCCCCAGCGTCACGTTCTCCAGCACCGTCTTGTGCGCGAAGAGGTTGAAGGACTGGAAGACCATCCCCACATCCGCGCGCAGGCGTGCCAGTTCCTTGCCTTCCTGGGGCAGCGGCTTGCCGTCGATCGCGATGTCGCCGGAATCGACGGTCTCCAGGCGGTTGATCGTGCGGCACAGCGTCGACTTGCCGGAGCCAGACGGGCCGATGACGACGACGACCTCACCTCGCGCGATGGTCAGGTCGATGTCCTGGAGCACGTGCAGCGCGCCGAAGTGCTTGTTGACTCGGCTCAGTGCGACCAGTGCGTCGCCCGCAGGGGGAGTGGCGTCCTTGGTCACCGAAACTTCGGTCATCGGGGTCTTGCTCCGTCCTCCTCGGTTGGGAGGACAGTAGTAACCCCGTACGACCAGCGTCATTACATCTGAGGGGAAATTGAGCATAACGATCCGGCCGCAACCGGACACTATGCGTGAAGGGGGCGCGGGGCGCTCATACCGGCTGGATAACGGAACACGGCCGTAACCGGAAGGCCCTTGACGCCGTCCTTACTTTTCGGAGTGGATGCCTTGATGAACCGCGCGGGAGAGGTGAGGGGGCGTAATGAGACTGCTTCTCGTCGAGGACGACGACCACGTGGCCGGTGCCCTTTCGGCGGTCCTTTCCCGGCACGGCTTCGAGGTCCGGCACGCGCGCAGCGGTGAGGAGGCCCTGCAGGCGCTGGTGCCCGAGGCGGACGCCTTCGGTGTCGTGCTGCTCGATCTGGGCCTGCCCGACCTGGACGGCTACGAGGTGTGCGGCAGGATCCGCAAGCGCACCACGACGCCCGTGATCATGGTGACCGCGCGCGCGGACGTACGGTCGCGCATCCATGGGCTCAACCTCGGCGCGGACGACTACGTAGTGAAGCCGTACGACATAGGAGAGCTGCTCGCCCGCATCCATGCGGTGAGCCGTCGTACGGTGCAGGAGGAACCCGCCGCCACTGTCGACCACGAGGTGCAGTTCGGGGACGTCAGCATCGATCTGCCCACCCGTAAGGTCGTGGTCGCGGGAGAGGTGGTCCAACTCACCCGCAAGGAGTTCGACTTGCTCGCCCTCCTGGCGCAGCGTCCGGGCGTCGTCTTCCGTAGGGAGCAGATCATCAGCGAGGTGTGGCGGACCAGTTGGGAGGGCACGGGGCGCACCCTGGAAGTGCATGTCGCCTCGCTGCGCTCCAAGTTGCGCATGCCCACGCTCATCGAGACCGTGCGGGGAGTCGGTTACCGGCTCGTCGCCCCGGCCGCGTAACAGAAGCCGTAGAGTCCTGGCGTGCGAGCCCGCCTGCTTCCCCTGCTCATCGTCCTCATGGCGGGCGTGCTGCTCGCACTCGGGTTTCCGCTGGCCGTGAGCGTGGCCTCCGCCCAGCAGCAGAAGGTGGTCGTCGACCGCATCGACGACACCGCGCGGTTCGCTTCCCTCGCACAGTTCGTGACCACGCGCCCGGACAAGGCGGGCAAGGGCGAGAAGCTGGTGAGCGACGAGCGGCAGCAGACGCTGCGCACCGAACTCGCCCGCTACCACGATGTGTACGGCATCAAGGCGGGCGTCTTCTACCGGGACGAGCAGCCCATGGGGCGCGCGCCCGACGACTTCCGGATGCCGCCGCCGGGCTCCGACGGTGAGCTGCGCGCCGCGTTCGACGAGGCGCTGTACTCGCGCGGCAGCCACGATCCGCCGCAGGTGTGGCCGTGGCAGCGGGGTGGCCGGCTCGTGGTCGCGTCGCCCGTCATCCGGGACGGTGATGTCGTCGCGGTCGTGGTCACCGAGTCGCCGACCGGCGCGATGCGCAGCAAGACACTGCGCGGCTGGCTGGTCATCGGCGCCGGCGAGGTGGCCGCGATGCTGCTCTCCGTGGGCGCCGCGCTGCGGCTGACCGGCTGGGTGCTGCGGCCCGTACGGGTCCTGGACGCGACGACCCACGACATCGCCACAGGGCGACTGAAGTCGCGGGTCGCGGCGGCCGGTGGTCCGCCGGAACTCCGGCGCCTGGCCCGGTCGTTCAACGAGATGGCGGACAACGTCGAGGACGTGCTCGAGCAGCAGCGCGCCTTCGTCGCCGACGCCTCGCACCAGCTGCGCAACCCGCTCGCGGCTCTGATGCTGCGCATCGACGTACTGGCTCTCGAACTGCCGGAGGGGAACGAGGAGATCGGGTCGGTGAAGGCCGAGGGCAAGCGCCTCGGCCGGGTCCTCGACGACCTGCTCGACCTGGCCCTGGCCGAGCACGCCGCCGCGGATCTTCAGCTCACCGACATCGGCGAGCTGGCCGCCGAGCGGGTGGAGGCCTGGCGCCCCCTGGCGGACGAGAAGGGCGTACGGCTCGTTGCCAACTGCCCCGCGGTGACGGGCTGGGCCGACCCGGTCGCGCTGTCCAGCGCCCTGGACGCGGTGGTCGACAACGCCCTGAAGTTCACGCCCGAAGGTGAGCAGGTGACCGTTACGGCCGAGGCCACCGGAGACGCGACGGTGATCGAGGTCGCGGACGGCGGTCCCGGCCTGAGCGAAGAGGAACTCGCCCGAATCGGCGACCGGTTCTGGCGCAGCGGTCGGCACCAGAACATCAAGGGCTCGGGCCTCGGCCTGTCCATCTCGCGGGCGCTGCTGACGGCGGGCGGCGGCTCCCTCGGGTACGCGCGGCGGGAACCGCACGGCCTGGAGGTGACGCTGCGGGTGCCCAGGACGGCACCTGTGCCGGTCCAGGGGGTCGCGGAGACGGGCGAGGGGCCCGGCCGCGGAGAGAACGGTTCAGGCCGGGAGACGGCCGCTCAGGGCTTGACCGAGCGGTAGTAGCGGCGCGCGCCCTCGTGGAGCGTGAGCGGGTTCGTGTAGACGGCCGTTCTGAGGTCGACGAGCTGGGCCGCGTGCACCTGCGCCCCGATGTGGTCGCGGCTGTCGATGACGGTACGGGTGACCGCCTCGGTCAGTTCCGGATCGACCCGGTCGGTCGTCACCAACAGGTTCGCCACCGCCAACGTGTCGACGGTCTTGCCCTGTTGGGCCGCCGGATACGCATCGGCGGGCATCACGGCGGCCCGGTAGTAGCGCGAGTAGCCGCCCATGGCGTGCAGATCGTCGACCAGCGAGCCGAGTTCGACGAGCCGGATCGGGGCCTTCTTGGACAACTCCCGTACGTGGTTGGTGGGCAGGCCCCCGGACCAGAAGAACGCGTCGATCTCACCCGATTCCAGGGCGCTCGGCATGGCGTCTATGCCGATGCCCACCTCGGTGACGTCCTTGCGGACGTCGAGCCCCGCCGCCTTCAGGATCCGCTCGGCGATCAGCCGCACCCCCGAGCTGCGCCCGCCCACGGCCACCTTCATGCCGCGCAGGTCGGCCACCTTCTGTACGGATGAGTTCCGCTTCACGACGAGCTGCATGTAGTCGTCGTAGAGGCGGGCGCAGCCGCGCAGCCGGTCCGCTCCGGCCCGGCCCTCGGACTGGTACTTGGCGACCGCGTCCGCCGCGGCGATGGTGAAATCCGCCTTGCCGGTGGCCACGCGCTGCACGTTCTCCCAGGAGCCCTCGCTGCCGGTGAGGGTGACGCCCAGGTCGGGCAGGTCGCGGTCCACGGCGCGCTTGAGGAGCTTGCCGTACTTCTCGTAGACGCCCGTGCGCGCGCCGGTACTGAAGGTCACCTGGCCCCGGGGCGACTGCTCACCGAACGGAAGCAGCCACCACAACAGCAGGCCGAACACCACGAGTCCGGCCACGGAACCCATGAGGGCGCTGCGGCGGGTCACGCGGAGGGGCGGCTGCGGCATGGCGTGATCCTGCCAGTTGGGGGCGCGCGGTGGCCAGGTTCGGAACGTCCCCTTGTGGTCACGTTCGGTGACGTTGTTGCCACGGCGTCGGCAGCACGAGGACGGCGCCACAGAACCACTCCGGGAACCCCATACCCTTGTTGTCATGAGCAGCAGCGACCCGCGTCCGGCCGTGGACGACCGTTCACCCGAGCACCCGAAGACCTACGAAGTGCGCACCTACGGGTGCCAGATGAACGTCCACGACTCCGAGCGCTTGTCGGGTCTCCTGGAGGGCGCGGGTTATGTGCGCGCCCCCGAAGGCGCCAACGGCGACGCCGACGTCGTGGTCTTCAACACGTGCGCGGTGCGGGAGAACGCTGACAACAAGCTCTACGGCAACCTCGGCCACCTCGCCCCCATGAAGGCGCAGCGTCCGGGCATGCAGATCGCCGTCGGCGGCTGCCTCGCCCAGAAGGACCGCGACACCATCGTGAAGAAGGCGCCCTGGGTGGACGTCGTCTTCGGCACGCACAACATCGGCAAGCTGCCCGTCCTCCTGGAGCGCGCCCGCGTCCAGGAAGAGGCGCAGGTCGAGATCGCCGAGTCCCTGGAGGCCTTCCCCTCCACGCTGCCCACCCGCCGCGAGAGCGCGTATGCGGCCTGGGTGTCGATCTCGGTCGGCTGCAACAACACCTGCACCTTCTGCATCGTCCCGGCGCTGCGCGGCAAGGAGAAGGACCGCAGGACCGGCGACATCCTCGCGGAGATCGAGGCCCTGGTCGGCGAGGGCGTCTCCGAGATCACGCTGCTCGGCCAGAACGTCAACGCCTATGGGAGCGACATCGGCGACCGTGAGGCCTTCAGCAAGCTGCTGCGCGCCTGTGGCGGCATCGAGGGCCTGGAGCGCGTGCGCTTCACGTCCCCGCACCCGCGCGACTTCACGGACGACGTGATCGCCGCCATGGCCGAGACCCCGAACGTGATGCCGCAGCTTCACATGCCGCTGCAGTCCGGCTCGGACACGGTCCTGAAGGCGATGCGCCGCTCGTACCGCCAGGAGCGGTTCCTGAACATCATCGAGAAGGTCCGCGAGGCCATGCCGCACGCGGCCATCACGACCGACATCATCGTGGGCTTCCCCGGCGAGACCGAGGAGGACTTCGAGCAGACGATGCACGTCGTGCGCGAGGCCCGCTTCGCGCAGGCCTTCACCTTCCAGTACTCCAAGCGCCCGGGAACCCCGGCCGCCACCATGGAGAACCAGATCCCCAAGGAGGTCGTGCAGGCCCGCTACGAGCGCCTCGTCGCCCTCCAGGAGGAGATCTCCTGGGAGGAGAACAAGAAGCAGATCGGCCGCACCGTCGACCTCATGGTCGCCGAGGGCGAGGGCCGCAAGAACGGCGCCACCCACCGCCTCTCCGGCCGCGCCCCCGACAACCGCCTCGTGCACTTCACCAAGCCCGAGGCCGAGGTGCGCCCCGGCGACGTCGTGACCGTCGAGATCACGTACGCCGCCCCGCACCACCTGCTCGCCGAGGGCGACGTCCTGAATGTGCGCCGTACGCGCGCGGGCGACGCGTGGGAAAAGCGCAACCAGGAGGAGCAGGACAAGAAGCAGGGCGTGCTGCTCGGCCTTCCGAAGATCGGCGTTCCCGAGCCGCTGCCCGCGGTGACCGGGGGCTGCGCCGTCGACTGACGGGGCTCGCCTCTTGGAGGAGTGCGGCCACTCCTCGGGGAGTACGGCCGCCTTTCCCGCGCCCGGTGGGCGCGCAGTAGGCTGCCGATCATGCTTGTCGCCGCTGCCGCCTGCCCGTGCCCGCCCCTGCTCGTGCCCGAGGTCGCCGCGGGCGCGGCTCCGGAACTGGACGCCGCGCGCGCGGCCGGCGACGAGGCGATCGCGGCGCTGCTCGCGGCGGAGCCCGACCTGGTGTGGGTCATCGGCGAGGGCCCGCGCCCGGGCATCCACGAGCCGGGTGCCCGCGGCTCCTTCCGCCCCTTCGGCGTCGACCTCGATGTGCACCTGGGGGCGGCGCCGTCCGCCCCTGTCGAGGCGACGCTCCCGCCGTCCCTCTCCGTAGGTGCGTGGCTGCTCGCGCGCGCGGGGTGGACCGGTGCGGTGCGCGGCTACGAGGTGGCGGGCGACGGCTCGTCGTCCGCCCATGCCGACGATGCCTTCCGGCTCGCCGAGGGGCAGGCCGGAGCGGAGCGCGTCGCGTTCCTCGTCATGGGCGACGGCACGGCCTGCCGCACGCTGAAGGCCCCCGGCTACCTGGACGAGCGCGCCGAGGGCGTGGACGCGGCCATCGCCGCGGCACTGCGCGACCTCGACGTCGACGGCACGCTCGCGAACCTCGACGCCGACCTCGCCCGCGAACTGAAGATCTCCGGACGCGCCCCATGGCAGCTCCTCAGCGCCGCCTGGGACAAGCGGGAAGGCACGGGCCGCCTCCTGTACGAGGACGCTCCCTACGGAGTGGGCTACTTCGTCGCGTCCTGGACGTAGCGCGAAACGCCACGTCCTGGATGTAGCGCGAAACGCCCCACAGACGGCGACGGCCGCGAAACCCAAAGGGTTCGCGGCCGTCGCCGTCTGTGGGGCGCGCGGGGTCAGGAAGCCGCGGAAGGCGGCGGCGGCGGGGTGTTCCGGCCGTCGGCGTCCTTGGCGTTCTCGGCGTTCTTGCCCTCTGTCGCGGACATCCGGTCGACAGCGTCCTTGGCCTTGGCCGTGCCCATCTGGATCTTGTCGCTGTACTTGCCCTTGGTCTTCTCGTCGACCATCCTGCCGGCCTTCTCCAAGCCCTGGTCGATCTTGTCCCCGTGCTGCTGCGCGAGGTCGGAGACCTTGCTCTTGGCGGGGCCGAACCTGGCCTTCAACGAGTCGATGATGCCCATCGCTGCACCTTCCGTCGCACCGAACCCTGGAGCTACTTGCGGGCGGCCTCACCGGCCTCGTTGTCAGCGGCCTGCTCCGCGGACTGCTGCTTCGGGATCTCCACGCCCTCCGCCACGGCGGTCTCGGCCGGCTCGCCGTCGGCTGCGGCCTCCGTGGCCTCCTGCTGCCCGCTGGGAGCCGCGGCGGCCTCGGTGGGCTCCTCGGCGTCAGCCACCTCCGGAGCGGCCGTCAGAGTGGCGGCCTGGGGCTCGGCGGTTGACGCCTCCTCCGCAGCATTGGCCTTCCGGCGAAACCTGGCAAAAACGCCCATGTCAACTCCATACGGTACTCGTGTGGGCGAAATCCCGCCCTACCCGGTGCGTCCCATTGCGGCGACCGGGGCGCCGGCTCTCGAAACCGGCGGCTGGAACCTCGCAACAGGCAACGAACCCGAACCTGTGGCGTCACGTCGCTCATTCGTGAACAGGTGCCCGGGTTTGCGAGACTGGGGCGGTGAGTAGCGCACCTCCCGCCCCGCGGGTCATCGCCGTCGTCGGGCCGACCGCGGCAGGAAAGTCAGATCTAGGCGTGTTCCTCGCCAAGGAACTCGGCGGCGAGGTGGTCAACGCCGACTCCATGCAGCTGTACCGGGGGATGGACATCGGTACCGCGAAGCTGACGCCCGAGGAGCGCGACGGGGTGCCGCACCACCTCCTGGACATCTGGGACGTCACGGAGGCCGCCAGCGTCGCCGAGTACCAGCGCCTCGCCCGCGCGGAGATCGACCGGCTGCTCGCGGCGGGCCGCTGGCCCGTCCTCGTCGGCGGATCAGGGCTCTACGTAAGGGGCGCCGTCGACAAGATGGAGTTCCCCGGCACCGACCCCGAGGTCCGCGCCCGCCTGGAGGACGAGCTCCGGCTGCGCGGCTCCGGCGCCCTGCACGCGCGGCTCGCCGCCGCCGACCCAGAGGCCGCCACGGCGATCCTGCCGAGCAACGGCCGACGCATCGTCCGCGCCCTGGAGGTCATCGAGATCACCGGCAAGCCGTTCACCGCCAACCTGCCGGGACACGACTCCGTCTACGACACCGTCCAGATCGGCGTGGACGTGGCGCGTCCCGAACTCGACGAACGCATCGCCACGCGCGTGGACCGTATGTGGGAGGCGGGACTCGTCGACGAGGTACGCGCGCTGGAGGCCCAGGGGCTGCGCGAGGGGCGTACGGCGTCGCGCGCGCTCGGCTACCAGCAGGTGCTCGCGGCGCTCGCGGGCGAGTGCACGCTGGACGAGGCGCGCGCGGAGACCGTCCGCGCCACCAAGCGCTTCGCGCGCCGCCAGGACTCGTGGTTCCGGCGCGACCCGCGGGTGCATTGGCTCAGTGGGGCCGTGGCGGAACGCGGGGAACTCCCGGCTCGCGCAATGTCGTTGGTCGAACGACCGGTTACAGCCTGATCACGTGATGGCATCGGGACGCTCCGCCCGTCATCCCGGCCTCTGTGGGCGTGCCATCATCGACCATCGATCGACCAGTGGAGTCCGGAGTGGGAGGGCGCGTGGCGATGGAGGCCGGCCCTCGTGACACCGCACCAGGCGGAGAGCAGCTCAGTACCGACGGTCCTGAGGCGAGCCCCGACGGCGTGATCGCCGACGGCCCGACCGCGGAGGAACTCGCCGCGCAGGACGAGGGCCAAGAGGTCGAGGTCGAGCTGCGCCCGCAGCGCAGGCTGCGCATCTGGCAGCTGGCACCCATCGTGATGCTGGCCGCGATCGGCTCCCTGATGTTCGCGTTCCCGCTGTTCTTCGAGTTCGGCGACGGCGGCGCGGTCGTGGCGATGCTCGGCCTCCTGATCAGCTCCTGCGCCGCGGGCTGGGGCATGATGGCGGCCCGCAGGGTGGGCTACACGCTGCCGGGACTGCCGCCGCGCGGTTCGGGCCGCTGGCCGGACTGGCGGGTCGTGGGCGCGTACGTCGTCGTGGTCGCGGCCGTCGCGGTGCTCGCCGTGTGGCGCGTGGCACGCCTGCGCTGATGGCGCTCGGCGCCCCTGGCGGCACTCCGCCGACCAGGTTGTCGCACCGATCTCGTACGATCGAGAAATGAGCACTTTCCTCAAGGGCCACGGGACCGAGAACGACTTCGTGATCATCCCGGACCCGGAGAACGCCATCGCGCTCTCGCCGACCGCCGTCGCCGCACTGTGCGACCGTCGGGCCGGCATCGGGGGCGACGGCGTGCTCCATGTCGTGCGCAGCGCCGCGCACCCCGAGGCGCGGCACATGGCCGACGAGGCGGAGTGGTTCATGGACTACCGCAATGGCGACGGCTCGGTGGCCGAGATGTGCGGCAACGGAGTGCGGGTCTTCGCCCGCTACCTCCAGCACGCGGGACACGTCGGCGAGGGAGACCTCGCCGTGGCCACCCGGGGCGGCGTCAAGGCAGTCCACATCGACAAGGAAGGCCTGATCACGGTCGGCATGGGCAGGGCGACGCTCCCCGAGGGCGACGTCACCGTCAGCGTCGACGAGCGGACCTGGCCCGCGACGAACGTGAACATGGGGAACCCGCACGCGGTCGCCTTCGTGGCCGACCTCGCGCACGCGGGCGCGCTGTACGACCCGCCCCCCTTCGCGCCGGCGAACGCTTACCCGCAGGGTGTGAACGTCGAGTTCGTCGTCGACCGGGGCCCGCGGCACGTGGCCATGCGCGTGCACGAGCGGGGCTCCGGCGAGACCCGCTCCTGCGGCACCGGCGCCTGCGCCGTGGCCGTCGCGACCGCCCGCAGGGACGGCCTGGACCCCGCTGTGACCGGGGCTCCTGTCACGTACGAGATCGATTTGCCCGGAGGCAGGCTGACGATCACCGAGCGTGCGGACGGCGAGATCGAGATGACCGGTCCCGCCGTGATCGTCGCGGAAGGTCGGCTCGACACCGACTGGTTCGCGGCAGTCGAAACCGTAAACCAGTGAACCTTCGCTCGAATGGGTGATCCGTTTCACGCTCGGCGAGAGCGGGACTGCGCCACGTGATGGGCTCGGTAGCATCAAGCACCGGTCCGGACGGGTGCCGCCGCCAGCCCGCCGCCGGTCGACAAAGCCGGAGGTGCTCATGAGTGCGGAGGCGACCAACCCCGCGAACCCGGGACCGATCACGCCCGGAGCGCACCGTCGGCGTGGCCGCCCTCGGATCGACCTGCGACGTCTCGGCCGCGCGGCGCTCCTTGGCCCCGCCGTCCGCGGCCGCCTCCCCGACGCGATCGGGCACGTGGCGGAGGCCCACCGGGCCCACTATCCGGACGCCGTCCTGGAGCCCCTGCACCGCGCCTACGTACTGGCCGAGTCCTCGCACCGCGGCCAGATGCGCAAGAGCGGTGAGCCGTACATCACACACCCGCTCGCGGTGACGCTGATCCTCGCTGAGCTGGGCGCGGAGACCACGACGCTGACCGCCTCCTTGCTCCACGACACCGTCGAGGACACCGAGGTCACACTCGACCAGGTGCGCAAGGAGTTCGGCGAGGAGGTCGCCTATCTTGTCGACGGCGTGACCAAGCTGGAGAAGGTCGACTACGGAGCGGCGGCAGAACCCGAGACCTTCCGCAAAATGCTCGTCGCGACCGGGAACGACGTGCGCGTCATGTCGATCAAGCTCGCCGACCGCCTGCACAATATGCGCACCCTCGGCGTCATGCGCCAGGAGAAGCAGGAACGGATCGCCAGAGTCACCCGCGACGTCCTGATCCCGCTCGCCGAGCGGCTGGGTGTGCAGGCACTGAAGACCGAGCTCGAAGACCTCGTGTTCGCGATCCTGCGCCCCGAGGAGTACGGGGAGACCCGCGAACTCATGGCCTCCTACGCGCAGCGCACCGAGGACTCCCTCGCCGGGTTCGCGACCGAGCTGCGCTCAGTGCTGCGCGAGGCGGGCCTGAGCGCCGAAGTCCTCATCAGGCCGCGGCACTTCGTGTCCGTCCACCGGGTGCGCCGCAAGCGCGGCGAGCTGCGCGGGGCCGACTTCGGACGCCTCCTCGTCCTGGTGAACGAGGACGCGGACTGTTACGGCGTCCTCGGCGAGCTGCACACGTGTTTCACGCCGGTGGTCTCGGAGTTCAAGGACTTCATCGCCGTACCGAAGTTCAACTTGTACCAGTCGCTGCACACCGCGGTCGCCCGCGCGGACGGCGAGGTCGCCGAAGTCCTCATCCGTACGCACCAGATGCACAAGGTGGCGGAGGCGGGCGTCGTGGCGCTCGGCAATCCGTACACGCCCTCCGGCGAGGAGCACCTGGACACCGTGGGCGAGCGCTCCGACCCCACGCGCCCCGGCTGGCTGAACCGGCTGCTCGACTGGCAGCAGTCCGCCCCGGACACCGACACCTTCTGGTCGACGCTGCGCGAGGACCTCGCCCAGGACCGCGAGATCACCGTCTTCCGGCCCGACGGAGGCTCCATCGGCCTTCCCGCGGGCGCCAGTTGTGTCGACGCCGCGTACGCGCAGTACGGAGAGGACGCCCACGCCTGCATCGGCGCGCGGGTCAACGGCCGCCTGGCGACGCTCAGTACGGTCCTCGGCGACGGTGACACCGTCCAGCTGCTCATGGCGGGGGTGGAGGGCAGCGCCGCGTCCGAGCCGTCGGTCGACTGGCTCGACCACGCCCGTACGCCCGCTGCCCGCATCGCCATCCGCCGCTGGCTCGCCGCCCACCCGGAGGGGCCGAGCGCACCCCCCTCGGCGCCCCGCGCCCCGTACAGCGGCCCCTCGGCGCGGCCCTCCGCGGCGAACGCCGTGGTCGACCAGCCGGGTGCCACGGTGCGCCTCGCGGGCTGTTGTACGCCCGTGCCGCCCGACGAGGTGACCGGGTTCGCCGTGCGCGGCGGCGTCGTCACCGTGCACCGCGTCTCCTGCTCCGGAGTGGCGCGGATGAAGGAAGCGGGGCGCGCGGAGGTCGGCGTGCGCTGGGCGGACGCGGAGGCGGCGGAGTACCGGGTGACCCTGATCGCCGAGTCGTTCAGCCGCCCCCATCTGCTGGCCGACCTGACCGAGGCCATAGCGCTGGAGGGCGTCGCCATCATCTCGGCGACCGTCGACCCGCCCGACCAGGGCCGCGTCCGGCACACGTACACGCTCCAACTCCCGGACGCCGCGCACCTCCAGGGCCTCATGCGGGCGATGCGGAACGTGCCGGGCGTGTACGACGTGGGGCGCACGCGACACGCGGCGGCAGGCGCCCTGTAGGCCCACCCGGAACCCTCGTTCGGGTGGTGCGGCGCGTGCCGCACCGTGCGCCGAGGCGCGCGCTGATAGCCGTAGTTCATGCTGCTCAGCTCCCGAACGCCCCGCGTCGCCGCACTTCTGGCCGCCGGCGCCTCGCTCGCCCTTGTCGCCGCGGCCGCACCCGCCGAGCCGCTCGGCGTCGGCGACCGGCTCTTCCCGCATCTCGGCAACCCCGGCTACGACGTCACCGACTACGACATCTCCTTCACGTACCACGGTGACAACAACAAGCCCCTCGACGCCGTCACCAAGATCAACGCGCGGGCGACCTCCTGGCTCGACCGGATCAACCTCGACTTCTCGCACGGCACCGTGCGTTCGGTCACGGTCAACGGGGCGCGGGCGGACTACGTCACCAAGGGCGAGGACCTGGTCGTCACACCCACCGCGGCCGTGGCTCCCGGGCAACCCCTGAACATCACCGTGCAACACACCAGCGACCCGAGGCCCGGCAAGAAGGAAATCGGCTGGCTGCGCACCAAGGACGGGCTCGCGATGGCCAACCAGGCCGACGCCGCGCACCGCGTCTTCCCGTCCAACGACCACCCTTCCGACAAGGCCTACTTCACCTTCCGGGTCACCGCACCGAAGGGGTACACGGCGGTCGCCAACGGTCTCCCTGTCGCGAAAACGCGACAAGGAGGAGCCACGAAGTGGGCCTACCGCACCGCCCACCCCATGGCCACGGAGCTGGCCCAGGTCTCCATCGGCCGTTCCGCGGTGCTGCACCAGGAGGGCCCGCACGGACTCCCCGTACGCGATGTCGTGCCCGCCAAGGACGTCAAGAAGCTGAAGCCGTGGCTCAAGAAGACGCCGGGCCAGATCTCCTGGATGGAGGGGAAGGTCGGCCCCTACCCCTTCGAGAACTACGGGCTGCTGATCGCCCACGCGTCCACCGGCTTCGAACTCGAGACACAAACGCTCTCTCTCTTCGAGAGAGACCTGTTCGAGCGCCCCGAGTACCCGAAGTGGTACGTCGAGTCGATCATGGTCCATGAGCTGGCGCACCAGTGGTTCGGCGACAGCGTCAGCCCCCGCTCCTGGTCCGACCTGTGGCTCAACGAGGGACACGCCACCTGGTACGAGTCCCTGTACGCCCAGGAGAAGGCGGACCGGCCCATGGTGAAGCGGATGCGCGCCGCCTACCGCGCGTCCGACGCCATGCGCGCCGACGGCGGGCCGCCTGCCGCGCCCAAGGCGCCCACGAGCGACGGGAAGATCAGCATCTTCCGGCCGGTCGTCTATGACGGCAGCGCCCTGGTCCTCTACGCCCTGCGCCAGGAGATCGGCGCGGACGCCTTCCAGCGCCTGGAGCGCACGTGGGTGGGCACGCACCGTGACTCCACCGCCACGACAGCGGACTTCGTGCGGCTCGCCTCGCAGCTGGCGGGGCGGGACCTGAGCGACTTCTTCGACGCCTGGCTCTACGGGAAGAAGACGCCGCCCATGCCGGGCCACCCGGACTGGAAGTCCGACCCGGTGTCGAAGCCCTGACACGGGGAAACAATCCAGATGACGAGACGGCCCGTACCGTGCGAATATCGTCGACGTCGACGGCGCGGGCCACCGGATCGGCGCTCGCGGGAATCCCCGGGGTAGGCCGAGCGTTGTCACAGATGACGGGTGGGACACCCGTCGCGTATCCCGAATCTCACAGACGTAAGGACCCAATGACCTCCTCTTCTTCCCCTTCCCAGGACGCGCAGAACATGGTGCAGAACCACACCGAGAGCCTTCGGGCCGATGCCCTGATGGAAGAGGACGTCGCCTGGAGCCACGAGATCGACGGAGAGCGGGACGGCCAGCAGTTCGACCGCTCCGAGCGCGCGGCCCTGCGCCGCGTCGCGGGCCTCTCCACCGAGCTCGAGGACGTCACCGAGGTCGAGTACCGACAGCTCCGCCTGGAGCGCGTGGTACTCGTCGGCGTGTGGACGTCGGGAACGGTTCATGACGCGGAGAACTCCCTCGCGGAGCTCGCCGCCCTCGCCGAGACGGCGGGCGCGCTCGTGCTCGACGGCGTCATCCAGCGCCGCGACAAGCCGGACGCGGCGACGTACATCGGCTCGGGCAAGGCCCAGGAGCTGCGCGACGTCGTGCTCGAGACCGGAGCGGACACCGTCGTGTGCGACGGTGAGCTCAGTCCCGGCCAGCTCATCCACCTCGAGGACGTCGTCAAGGTCAAGGTGGTCGACAGGACCGCCCTGATCCTCGACATCTTCGCCCAGCACGCCAAGTCCCGAGAGGGCAAGGCGCAGGTCGCGCTCGCGCAGATGCAGTACATGCTGCCGCGGCTGCGTGGCTGGGGTCAGTCGCTGTCCCGGCAGATGGGTGGCGGTGGCTCCGGTTCCTCGGGCGGCGGTATGGCCACCCGTGGTCCCGGTGAGACCAAGATCGAGACGGACCGGCGTCGGATTCGCGAGAAGATGGCGAAGATGCGCCGTGAGATCGCGGAGATGAAGACCGGCCGCGACATCAAGCGCCAGGAGCGCCGCAGGCACAAGGTGCCCTCGGTGGCCATCGCCGGGTACACCAACGCCGGCAAGTCCTCGCTCCTCAACCGCCTCACGGGCGCGGGCGTCCTGGTGGAGAACTCGCTGTTCGCCACTCTGGACCCGACCGTGCGCCGGGCCGAGACCCCGAGCGGTCGGCTGTACACGCTGGCCGACACGGTCGGTTTCGTACGGCACCTGCCGCACCACCTCGTCGAGGCGTTCCGCTCGACCATGGAGGAGGTCGGCGACTCCGACCTGATCCTGCACGTGGTCGACGGCTCGCACCCGGCGCCGGAGGAGCAGCTCGCCTCCGTGCGTGAGGTCATCCGCGACGTCGGGGCGACGAACGTGCCCGAGATCGTGGTGATCAACAAGGCGGACGCGGCTGACCCGTTGGTGCTGCAGCGGCTGCTGCGCGTGGAGAAGCACGCGATCGCCGTCTCTGCCCGTTCGGGCCAGGGCATGGAGGAGCTGCTCGAGCTCATCGACGCCGAACTGCCGCGCCCCGCGGTCGAGATCGAGGCCCTCGTGCCGTACACGCACGGCCAGCTGGTCGCGCGGGCGCACGCCGACGGCGAGGTGATCTCCGAGGAGCACACCCCGGAGGGCACGCTCCTGAAGGCACGCGTCCACGAGGAACTCGCGGCGGAACTCGCGCCGTACGTTCCGGCGGTGGTCGCGGGCTGACTGCCCGTGCAGGCGTAACGCACATGGCTGAGCCCCTCTCCGGTCGACCGGAGAGGGGCTCAGCCATGAGATTGGTCGGGCGGCGACCGCTCACCGTCTGGTGACGTCCCCGCCGCCCGGCGGCCTTCTTACTGCACGGCGGCCTTCTTACTGCATGGCGGCCTACTTACTACTGCCCGGCGAACTTCCTGCTCACCGAGTCGTAGATCCCCTTGGCCTCCTTGCCGAGCCGCGGGCCCGCGAGCCAACCCGCCGTCACCGGGCCGATCGAGGTGTTGGACACCAGGGCCGGCTTGCCGTCGGCGCCCTGGGCGACCCAGCCGCCGCCGGACGAACCACCCGTCATGGTGCAGCCGATGCGGTACATCGTCGGGTCCGCGTCGCTCAGCGAAAGACGGCCCGGCCTGTCGGCGCACTGGTACAGCTTCTGCCCGTCGAACGGCGCCGCCGCCGGGTAGCCCTTCGCGGTCAGCTGCGAGACCTTCGGCACCGCCGGCGCGTTGAAGTTCACCGGAAGCGCCGAACCCACCGTCTCCTCGAGGGACTTGGTGGTGCCACCCTTCTCAGGCGTCACATGGATCACGGCGAAGTCGTACGAAGCGCCCGCCCCGCCGCTCGGACCGCCCTGCGCGATCCACTGGTCGGACGTCAGCGCCGCGTCGCCCCACCACACGCCGTACGGTGCGACCTCGTTCTTGGGTGCGTTCTGCAGCTCCTGCTCGGACTTGCCGCTGTCGTTGTACGAGGGCACGAACGCGATGTTGCGGTACCAGCCACCGTTCTTGCCCGCGTGCACACAGTGGCCCGCCGTCCAGAGCATGTTGGACCTGCCGGGGTGCGCGGGGTCGGTGACCACGGTCGCCGAGCAGACCATCGAACCCTTGGGGCCGTCGAAGAACAGCTTGCCCGCGTACGGGGCGTTCGCGTGGTACGGAGTAGACACGCCCGCGGCCGCCACCGGCCTCGGCTCCGGGTCCGTCACACCCTGGTCGCCGGAGAGGTCGTTCTCGTCGACCTCGCCACCGGGGTTCTTGTCGGCGTCCCGCATCCGGTCCGAGTCCCACAGACCGGCGATGATCGGGTTGACGAAGTCCTGCGCCTCACGCAGCCACTTGTCCTTGTCCCAGTTCCTCCACTCGCCGTCCTTCCACTTGTCCGGATCGATCCCGTGCTCCTTGAGCCGGTCCGTGAGGTCGTCCGGAATCTTGAACTTGCCATCGCCCGCGGATGCCGAGGCGGTCGGCTTGTCGTTCGCGTTGTTCTCGCTCGGGCCGCATGCCGTCGCGGTCAGAGCGACCACAGCACCGAGCGCGACCGCCGCCGCCACAGGGGACGTTCTGCTTCGCGCGCCTCGAGTGCGGCGCGCGGCGAACTGCGGGCGTATGGGTCGCATGTCGTGAATCCCCCTGGGCTTCGAAAAGGTTGAACTGCCGTGCGTGTGCGGTGGAGTCGAGTCGAAACCTCGCCTCCGAACGGCACACCACCCTATGCCGGTGCCGTCGGGGCCGACCGACGGAACAGCAACGGTTCCGTCACGGAGGGATCTTCCGGCCGGTACCGATCGTTACGGGGCGGCGCGCCTCGGGCCTGCGGTGGGAGAGCGGCGACCGTGGTGGCCCGCCGGCACCGCGGACATCTGGCAAAGGTCTGCTCATGAGTCCCGTACGAGCCGTGTTCCTCCGCCCGTCCCGTCGTTGGTACGTACGGGGGAACCGCAGTCGGTGTTCAGCGCGCGCCGACTCGCCCCGCCGATCGGTGAGTCGAGGGGCCTTTTCGGCCGTATATCCAGCGGGAGGACCAACAGCCGTGGCGGTGACCGATCCTGTGCCTGTGACCGATCCTGAGACCGTGGCGGTGCCGGCCCCGTATGGCGGGGGGACACAACAAACCCCTGCTCGCGACACCGTCGCGCACGAGGGGATCCTGCGCCGTCAGTGCGCGCGGGAGTCCGCGGCGCGCACCTATGCGCGCGCCCTGCCGATCGTGCCGGTACGGGCCCGTGGGCTCACCATCGAGGGCGCCGACGGCCGCCGCTATCTGGACTGCCTGTCCGGCGCGGGCACCCTCGCACTCGGCCACAACCACCCGGTGGTGCTCGAGGCCATCCGCAAGGTGCTCGACTCGGGTGCGCCGCTGCACGTCCTCGACCTGGCCACCCCGGTCAAGGACGCCTTCACCACCGAGCTGTTCCGCACGCTGCCGCCCGGACTGGCCGACCGGGCCCGCATCCAGTTCTGCGGTCCCGCGGGCACCGACGCCGTCGAGGCCGCGCTGAAACTGGTCCGCACCGCCACCGGGCGCTCGGGCCTGCTGTCCTTTGCCGGCGCCTATCACGGCATGACCGCGGGGGCGCTCGAAGCCTCCGGCGGGGCGCAGGACGTCCGCGTCACGCGCCTGCCGTATCCGCAGGACTACCGCTGCCCCTTCGGCATCGGGGGCCCGCGCGGCGCCGAACTCGCCGCCCGCTGGACCGAATCGCTCCTCGACGACACCAAGTCCGGGGTGCCGCAGCCGGCGGGCATGATCCTCGAACCGGTACAGGGGGAGGGCGGAGTCATCCCCGCCCCCGACGCCTGGCTGCGCCGGATGCGAGCCGTCACCGAGCAGCGCTCGATCCCGCTGGTCGTCGACGAGGTGCAGACCGGCGTCGGCCGCACCGGCGCCTTCTGGGCCGTGGAGCACAGCGGTGTCGTGCCCGACGTCATGGTCCTGTCCAAGGCCATCGGAGGCAGCCTGCCGCTCGCCGTGGTCGTCTACCGCGACGACCTCGACGTCTGGCCGCCGGGAGCGCACGCCGGCACGTTCCGCGGCAACCAGCTCGCCATGGCCGCGGGCGCCGCCACCCTCTCGTATGTCCGCGAGAACGCCCTCGCCGAGCGTGCCGCCGCTCTCGGCGCCCGTATGCTCGACCAACTCCGGGGACTGTCCGACGAGTTCGCATGCGTCGGCGAGGTCCGCGGGCGTGGCCTGATGATCGGCGTGGAGCTCGTCGACCCGGAGGGCGCCGTCCCCGCTCCCGGCGCCGAGGAACTCTCCGACGACCCCCTGCTCGCCGGGTCCGCCCCGCTCCCGGCCGCACCCCGACTCGCCGCCGCCGTGCGCGACGCCTGCCTCCACCGCGGCCTGATCGTCGAACTCGGCGGCCGTCATTCCAGCGTCGTACGCCTGCTTCCTCCCCTCACCATCACCGACGAGCAGGCCGCGGCCGTCGTGGACCGGCTCGCCGACGCCCTGGCGTCCGTCGCCCGCACCAGCCGTCACGAGTCGTAGGAGCGCCCGACGACAAGCCACCACCAGCGACGGCAGTGACACGCCGGACCGGCCTGACCACCGCCTCATGGAGCCCACCACCCCACGCAAGGAAGCCAGTTGAACGCCACCCCCGCATCCGACGGCCGTTCCCGTCCCACAGCCGGCGGATCCTGTGACACGCAAGCCCCGCGCGCCCAGGAGCGCGACTCGATCCCGCGGCAGCAGGGCGGCGACCAGGAGACCGATCGTCCCCGCACCACCGTCGTCGATCTCCTGGAACACCCGGACCCCGCGACTGCCGCCCAGGCGGCAGCGGTCGAGAACCTGCTGCGCTGCTGGGTGCGCGAGAACAACATCGCTCCTCCTTCTGTCGGCGCGCTCCGCATCCCGCTGCCCGCGAGCGGCACCGTCCTCCTCGTCCCGGTCCACTACTGGTCGCCCTCCGGCTGGCACCGCTTCGGCCTGCCCTGCCTGGAGGACGCGTCGCCGCACGCCCCCGGCGTGGACGCCGTCGCGCTCGCCGCCCTTCTGAGCAGGGAGTCGGCCCACGGCGCGACCGACGCCCCCGGTGGCCCCGCCCAGGGCACGCCCGCCCCCGGTGGCGACAGCGGTGAACTGGTGGTCCGCGTCGCCGACTCGATGCGCCGCACCGCCGACTTCATCGCGGACCGCCGCCGCCACCCCGCGGACCAGGCCGATCCCTTCCTCGCCGCGGAGCAGGCGCTGCTCCTCGGACACCCGCTGCACCCGACTCCGAAGAGCCGCGAAGGGCTCTCCGACGCCGAAGCGGGCCGCTACTCACCGGAGTTGCGTGGCTCCTTCCCCCTGCACTGGATCGCCGTCGCCCCGGACGTCCTCGCCCACGACTCGGCCTGGACCGAACAAGGCCGCGCCCGCACCGCCGCCGAACTCACCTCCCAACTGGCAGGCCCGGGGCTCCCGCTGCCCGCGGGACACGCCGCGCTGCCCGTGCACCCATGGCAGCTGCGCGAACTGCGTGAACGCCCCGCCACCGCCGCCCTCCTGGATGCCGGCCTGCTGCGCGACCTGGGGCCGCACGGCGAGCCCTGGTTCCCCACCTCCTCCGTCCGCACGCTGTACCGGCCCGGCGCGCCGGCCATGCTCAAGCTCTCCCTGGGCCTGCGCATCACCAACTCCCGCCGGGAGAACCTCCGCAAGGAACTCCACCGGGGCGTCGAGGTCCACCGGCTCCTCGGCACCGGTCTCGCCGCGCAGTGGCAGGCCGCGCATCCCGGGTTCGACGTCGTCCGCGACCCGGCCTGGCTCGCCGTCGACGGCCCGGACGGCGAACCGGTGCCCGGCCTGGACGTGATGATCCGCACCAACCCCTTCCGCTCCCACGACGACGCGGCATGCGTCGCCGGCTTCGTCTCACCCAGGCCGACCGCCGCCCCGGCCGATCGCACCGACCACCTGACTGACCGCCCCGGCACCGCGGCCGGCCGCAGCGGCAACCCAGCCGAGCGCACCGGCAACCCGGCCATGAGCTCCCGCCTCGCCGACACCGTGAACCGGCTCGCGAGCCGCACCGGGCGCCCCCACGGAGCCGTGGCCGCCGAGTGGTTCCTGCGCTATCTGGAACACGTCGTACGCCCCGTGCTCTGGTTCGACGGCGAAGCCGGCATCGCCCTGGAGGCCCACCAGCAGAACACCCTGCTGCTCCTGGACGGCGACGGCTGGCCCGTCGGCGGGCGCTACCGGGACAACCAGGGCTTCTACTTCCGCGAGTCCCGCCGAGCCGAACTCGACCGGCGCCTGCCCGGCATCGGTACGCACAGCGACACCTTCGTCGACGACGACGTCACCGACGAGCGATTCGCCTACTACCTCGCCATCAACAACGTCCTCGGCCTGATCGGAGCCTTCGGTTCCCAACGGCTCGCCGACGAACAGCTGTTGATCGCCGCGTTCCGCCGCTTCCTCGGCGAAGCCGCCACCGGGTCGAACCGACAGCGCAGCACACTGCCGAGCCTGCTGCTCGACTCGCCCACGCTTCGGTGCAAGGCCAACATGCTCACCCGGCTGCACGGCCTCGACGAACTCGTCGGTCCCGTCGACACCCAGTCCGTCTACGTCACCATCGCCAACCCCTTTCATTCCCGTCGTACCTGAGAGAGGAGCGTCGCTGTGCCTCCCACGGATGCGAGCACCGACGCCGACACCACTCCCACCGCCGCCTCCCACGCCCCCGCCCCACCCGTGGAGAACGCGGAGAACGCGGAGGGTGCTGAGGCCGCTGCGAACGCGGAGCACACGCGCAGCGCGGACGGTGCGGACAGCGCCGACTTCCAGGACACCCTGGACCTGCGTCTCCCCGACGAACTGCTCGCGCTCATCGCGGAGCAGGACGGCGGGCACCGACTCGCCCCCGACCCCACGGCCCCGACCGAGCCCGACCTGCTGGACGACGTGGGGGAGTGGGGACCGGTCACCACTCCCTCAGGCGTGTTCCAGCTCGTCCCGGTGCGCGTCGAGCGAGACCTGGCACTCATCAGCCGTTGGATGAACGACCCCGCCGTGGCCGCCTTCTGGGAGCTCGCGGGACCCGACACCGTCACCGCGGACCACCTGAAGCCCCAACTCGCCGGCGACGGACGCAGCGTGCCCTGCCTCGGCGTCCTCGACGGCGCGCCCATGAGTTACTGGGAGATCTACCGCGCCGACCTCGACCCGCTGGCCCGCCACTACCCCGCCCGCCCGCACGACACCGGAATCCACCTCCTCATCGGTGGCGTAGCCGACCGCGGACGAGGACTCGGCACCACGCTGCTCACAGCCGTCGCCGACCTCGTACTCGATCACCGCCCGCGCTGCGCGCGCGTCATCGCGGAACCCGACCTTCGCAACACCCCCTCCGTCTCCGCCTTCCTGGGCGCGGGATTCCGCTTCTTCGCCGAGGTGGACCTCCCCGACAAGCGGGCCGCGCTCATGGTCCGTGACCGCGCCCTGCGCAACGTGCTCCAGGCCAGTCACTCTCTGTAACGAACCTCGACCCGATCCGGTTCCCGTCCGAGGAGTCCCCGTGCCGAATCCGTCCGTCGCCCCGAGTTCCGAAGAGCCGACCGAGCTGTACGACCCGCCCGAGCTGACGTCCGGGAACTGGGCTAGGGCGGGCGCCCGGCTGCTGGCCAAGCTGATCGGCGAATTCGCCTACGAGGACATCCTGCGACCGACGGCTCTCGGCTCGGCCGGCTCCGGATACCGGCCCTACGCCCTGCTTCTCCCTGCCGGTCGGCCCGACGGAGTCGATGAAGCCAGCGGAGCCGGCGGGAAGGAAGCCGTCGCGAAGGAGGCCGGCGGCACCTTCCATTTCCACGCCCGCCGCGGCGCGTACGGCAGTTGGCAGGTCGACCCGGCGAGCATGGAATGGGAACCCGGCCTGCCGGGCAAGGGCGGGCCGGTAGGCCATGCGGAACGCGAGCCCGCCACCGATCCGCTCACCTTCCTCCTCCGCGCCAAGTACGCTCTCGGCCTCGACGGCAGCACCCTCGGCCACCTCATCCGCGAACTCACCGTCACCCTCGCCGCCGACGCCCGCCTCGACCACACCTCGCTCACCGCGTCGCAGCTGGCCGACCTCGGGTACGCCGAACTCGAGGGGCACCAGACCGGCCACCCCTGGCTCGTACTGAACAAGGGGCGTCTCGGGTTCTCCGCGACCGACACCTCACGCTGGGCACCGGAGTCGCGCCGCCCCACCCGCCTCCCGTGGATCGCCGTGCACACCGGCCTCGCCACCTACCGAGGCGTCGCGGCCCTGGAGGATCCCGCCTCCCTCTATGACGGCGAACTCGACGGCCCGACCCGTGAGTTGTTTGCGCAGGCGCTCCGGGCGCGCGGCCTGGACCCGGCGGCGTATCTCTATCTCCCGGTGCATCCCTGGCAGTGGGACGACATCGTGCTGCCGCTCTTCGCGCCGTCCATCGCCACGAACGACATCGTTCCGCTGCCCACGGACGGTGATCTGCGCCTGCCCCAGCAGTCCATCCGTACGTTCCTGAACACGGCGCGTCCCGACCGGCACACAGTGAAGTTGCCGCTCTCCATCTTCAACACCCTTGTATGGCGCGGGCTTCCGACGGAGCGCACCTGGGCCGCGCCTGCCGTCACCACATGGGTGCACGCACTGCGCGACGCCGACCCCTTCTTGAGGGACGAATGCGGTGTCGTCCTGCTGGGCGAGGTCGCATCCGTGACCGTGGAACACCCGCTGTACGACGGACTCGACGAAGTCCCCTACCAGTACAAGGAATTGCTGGGCGCGATCTGGCGCGAGCCCCTCTCCCGGCACCTCGCCCCTGGAGAGCGTGCCCGAACGCTCGCCTCCTTGTTGCACAGCGACACCGAAGGGCGCGCGTTCGTTGCGGAGCTCGTCGCACGCTCGGGCCTGGACCCGAAGACATGGCTACGTAGGCTCTTCGCCGCCCTGCTGCCCCCGCTGCTGCGTTTTCTCTACCGCTACGGAACGGTCTTCTCTCCTCACGGAGAGAACGCCATCGTCGTCTTCGACGACCAGGACGTGCCCGTGCGGCTCGCGGTCAAGGACTTCGTGGACGACGTCAACATCAGTTCGGAGCCGCTGCCCGAGCACGACTCCATGCCCGACGACGTGCGTGAGGTCCTGCTCACCGAGGACCCCGCGTTCCTGACCCAGTTCATCCATTCGGGCCTCTTCGTGGGCGTCTTCCGCTACCTGGCGCCGCTGTACGAGGAGCAACTCGGGCTGCCCGAGGAGGAGTTCTGGGCACTGGTACGCGCCGAGATCCTGCGCCACCACGCGCGCTTCCCGGAGCTCAAGGAGCGGTACGAGATGTTCGACCTGCTCACCCCGGAGATCGAGCGCCTGTGTCTCAACCGCAACCGGCTGCATCTCGACGGCTACCGGGACCGCGCCGACCGCCCGCACGCGGCCGTGCACGGCACCGTCGCCAATCCGCTGCATCAGCCGTGATCGCCGGATTGTCAGTGGGTCCGTTTAGGGTGGTCGAGCTATGACGAAGCCCTCACTCCCCGAGCTCCTGCACGCCGCCGTCACCGCTGTCGGCGGCACGGAGCGCCCTGGCCAGGTCACCATGGCCGAAACCGTCGCCGAGGCGATCGACGACGGTTCCCATCTGCTCGTCCAGGCGGGCACCGGCACAGGTAAGTCCTTGGGCTACCTCGTGCCGGCCCTGGCTCACGGGGAGCGCGTCGTCGTGGCGACCGCCACTTTGGCGCTGCAGCGCCAGCTCGTGGAGCGGGACCTGCCGCGCACGGTGGAGTCGCTGCACCCACTGCTGCGGCGCCGCCCCAATTTCGCGATGCTCAAGGGCCGGTCGAACTATCTGTGCCTGCACCGCCTCCACGAGGGCGTACCGCAGGAAGAGGAAGGCGGCCTCTTCGACCAGTTCGAGGCGGCCGCGCCCACCAGCAAGCTGGGCCAGGACCTGCTGCGCATGCGCGACTGGGCGGACGAGACGGAGACGGGCGACCGGGACGACCTCACGCCCGGTGTCTCGGACAAGGCCTGGGCGCAGGTCTCGGTCTCCTCGCGCGAGTGCCTGGGAGCGTCGAAGTGCGCCTACGGCCAGGAGTGCTTCGCCGAGATGTCGCGTGAGCGGGCCAAGCTCGCCGATGTCATCGTGACCAACCACGCGCTGCTGGCGATCGACGCCATCGAAGGCGCGCCGGTGCTGCCGCAGCACGAGGTGCTGATCGTGGACGAGGCGCACGAACTCGTCTCGCGGGTCACCGGCGTGGCGACGGGGGAGCTGACTCCGGGCCAGGTCAACCGTGCGGTGAAGCGCGCGGCCAAGCTCGTCAACGAGAAGGCGGCGGACCAGCTGCAGACCGCTTCCGAAGGCTTCGAGCGGGTCATGGAGCTGGCCCTGCCCGGCCGCCTCGAGGAAGTCCCCGAGGACCTCGGCTACGCGCTCATGGCCCTGCGTGACGCGGCCCGTACGGTGATCACCGCCATCGGCACCACGCGCGACAAGTCGGTCCAGGACGAGGACGCCGTCCGTAAGCAGGCCCTCGCCGCCGTGGAGAACATCCACGACGTGGCGGAGCGGATCTCTAACGGCTCGGAGTGGGACGTCGTCTGGTACGAGCGCCACGACCGCTTCGGTGCCTCCCTGCGCGTCGCCCCCATGTCGGTGTCCGGCCTCCTGCGGGAGAAGCTCTTCACCGACCGCTCCGTCGTCCTGACCTCGGCGACGCTGAAGCTGGGCGGCGACTTCAACGGGGTGGGCGCCTCCATGGGGCTTGCCCCCGAAGGCACCGAGGGCGAAGGCCTGCCGGTCTGGAAGGGCGTCGACGTCGGATCGCCGTTCGAGTACCGCAAGCAGGGCATCCTCTACGTCGCCAAGCATCTGGCGAAGCCGACGCGTGACGGCACGCGCACGGACATGACCGACGAGCTGACCGAGCTGATCCAGGCCGCCGGCGGCCGTACGCTCGGCCTCTTCTCGTCGATGCGGGCGGCCCAGGCGGCGGCCGAGGAACTGCGTACGCGGATTCCGGAGTTCCCGATCCTGCTGCAGGGCGAGGACACTCTGGGTGAGCTGATCAAGGCCTTCGCGGCGGACCCGGAGACCTGTCTGTTCGGCACCCTGTCGCTGTGGCAGGGCGTGGACGTACCGGGTCCGAACTGCCAGCTGGTCGTGATGGACAAGATCCCGTTCCCGCGGCCGGACGACCCGCTGATGAGCGCGCGCCAGAAGGCGGTCGAGGAAGCGGGTGGCAACGGCTTCATGGCCGTGGCCGCGACACACTCGGCACTGCTGATGGCACAGGGCGCGGGCCGCCTCATCCGGGCGACGGGCGATCGCGGCGTGGTCGCGGTCCTGGACCCCCGCCTGGCGACGGCGCGCTACGGCAGCTATCTGAAGGCCTCGATGCCGGACTTCTGGTTCACGACGGATCGGAACCAGGTGCGGCGTTCACTCTCGTCGATCGACGCGGTGGCGAAGAAGGCGGCTTCGGAGAAGGACGATGCGGAGAAGGCGGACGCGGAGTAGCCCCCGGTTCGCCCGGGTGCTCGTACGCGCGGGCCCGGCGCGGACAGCGCTGGGCCCCGGAACCGGCGCAGTTGGTTCCGGGGCCCGGTCAGGGAGGGAGCGTCACACGCGCCGCAGAACGGCCACCACCTTGCCGAGGATCGTCGCCTCGTCACCGGGGATCGGCTGGTACGCGGAGTTGTGCGGCAGGAGCCAGACATGGCCGTCCTCCCGCTTGAAGCGCTTGACGGTGGCCTCGCCGTCGAGCATCGCGGCGACGATGTCGCCGTTCTCCGCGACGGGCTGGCGGCGGACCGTGACCCAGTCCCCGTCACAGATCGCGGCCTCGATCATCGAGTCGCCGACGACCTTCAGGACGAACAGCTCACCGTCACCGACGAGCTGCCGGGGCAGCGGGAAGACGTCCTCGACCGACTCCTCGGCGAGGATCGGGCCACCGGCGGCGATCCGGCCCACCAGGGGCACATACGAAGCCGCGGGCTTTCCCGCGGTGTCCGTGGGCTGCGCGCTGGGCTGGTCCGAGCCACGGACCTCGTACGCGCGGGGGCGGTGCGGATCCCGGCGCAGGAAGCCCTTGCGCTCGAGCGCCATCAGCTGGTGCGCGACCGACGACGTGCTGGACAGGCCGACCGCCTGGCCGATCTCCCGCATGGACGGCGGGTATCCCCGACGCTGCACCGAGTCCCGGATGACCTCGATCACGCGGCGCTGCCGATCCGTGAGCCCCGAGCTGTCGGCGCGGATGCCTGGGGGCCTGCCGGGCAGGGAGCGCCCCGGCTTGGGGCCCTCCTGGCTCATGGCTGTGTCATTCATGGCATGCACCGGCTCGAGTCGGCCCTGGGCGCGGCCCTGGGCAGTGATGGTGGCACTGTCTGTGGTCGTGGTCACGTCGGTCGGCCCCTCTCGAGAATGTCTCCCTAGCTAGCCAACGGTAGTTCCTTTCGAAAGGTTGCGCCAAACACACGTTCGAGTGAAAAACCGTTGATTGCTTGTCGTGATCATGCACCTGGGTGTATGGCGACCTCGAAGCGGAGTGGCAATTCAGCTCAATCCGGTACGCTTCTGCGCTGGAGTCGAGGTTCGGCCCGTGGGTCCCTCAGTCTGCCACTCGGCTCCCCGTCAATCAGGCACCGCCCTCGTTTTTTCTTGTGTCGTGCCGGTGCGGATTCGGGTGCCACGCGGCCCCGCCGTGCCCCGGGTGCGTTGCGTTCCGCACGTGCGACACGCGCTTGGGCTCAAATTTCGGCTGAACCCCAGATGTAGTGGTTGGATTGGATCCGCAGCCCAGAAGTTGTGGTCCCCGGTCCAACTCGGCCGTGGTCATCGCCTATGCTTGGGGCTGCTGCGAGAGGCGTGAACCAGCCTCTCGGAGCTATCGAGTCGTGCCGTGAAGGAGGGTTGGGAGTTCATGCACTGCCCCTTCTGTAGGCATCCCGACAGCCGTGTCGTCGACAGCCGCACCACCGACGACGGCACGTCGATCCGCCGGCGCCGTCAGTGTCCGGACTGCTCCCGTCGTTTCACGACGGTGGAGACGTGTTCACTGATGGTCGTGAAGCGGAGCGGGGTGACCGAACCCTTCAGCCGCACCAAGGTCATCAATGGCGTACGCAAGGCGTGCCAGGGGCGTCCGGTCACCGAGGACGCCCTCGCCCAGCTCGGCCAGCGGGTCGAGGAGGCGGTGCGCGCCACCGGAAGCGCCGAACTGACGACGCACGACGTGGGCCTGGCCATACTCGGCCCGCTTCAGCAGCTCGACCTCGTCGCCTACCTGCGGTTCGCGTCCGTGTACCGGGCGTTCGACTCGCTGGAGGATTTCGAGTCGGCGATCGCGGAACTGAGGGAGCAAACGCCCGGCGCCGAAACGGGCGGCGCGGGCGAGGAGCGCACACAGAGCGAGTGCGGGCCCGGAGGGACTGTAGAAGTCCCGGTGCCCGCCCACGCCGCCGACTGACGGCCACGGGCCGGGCGGCGGCGACCCCAAGACCTGTTGCGGGCGGCAAGAGCGGCGGCCGCAACACAAGACAGACACCGTGCGCGGGAAGATCCGGGCACTTTAGGGCGTTTTAGCCCGATATATGGGAGGCGGCAGCATGACAGAGACGGCGAGCGGCCCGGCACGAGGCTCCCGAGCCAAGGGAGCCAAGGCCAACAAGGGTCTGCGTGTCGAGCGCGTCCACACCACCCCTGGAGTGCACCCGTACGACGAGGTGGAATGGGCGCATCGTGACGTCGTCATGACCAACTGGCGCGACGGCTCGGTCAACTTTGAGCAGCGTGGCGTCGAGTTCCCCGAGTTCTGGTCGGTGAACGCGGTCAACATCGTCACCAGCAAGTACTTCCGGGGCGCCGTCGGCACCCCGCAGCGCGAGGTGAGCCTCAAGCAGCTCATCGACCGCATCGTGAAGACGTATCGGAAGGCCGGCGAGGACCACAAGTACTTCGCCTCGCCCGCCGACGCCGAGATCTTCGAGCACGAGCTGGCGTACGCCCTCCTGCACCAGATCTTCAGCTTCAACTCGCCGGTGTGGTTCAACGTGGGCACGCCGCAGCCCCAGCAGGTCTCCGCCTGCTTCATCCTGTCCGTCGACGACTCCATGGAGTCGATCCTCGACTGGTACAAGGAAGAGGGCATGATCTTCAAGGGCGGCTCCGGCGCCGGCCTGAACCTCTCCCGCATCCGCTCCTCCAAGGAGCTGCTGTCCTCCGGCGGCAACGCCTCGGGTCCCGTCTCCTTCATGCGCGGTGCCGACGCCTCCGCAGGAACGATCAAGTCGGGTGGCGCCACGCGCCGCGCGGCGAAGATGGTCATCCTCGACGTCGACCACCCCGACATCGAGGGCTTCATCGAGACCAAGGTGAAGGAAGAGGAGAAGATCCGCGCCCTGCGTGACGCGGGCTTCGACATGGACCTGGGCGGCGACGACATCACGTCCGTCCAGTACCAGAACGCCAACAACTCGGTCCGCGTGAACGACGAGTTCATGAAGGCCGTCGAGTCCGGCTCGAAGTTCGGCCTGCGCAGCCGCATGGACGGCGAGGTCATCGAGGAGGTCGAGGCCAAGTCCCTCTTCCGCAAGATGGCCGAGGCCGCCTGGGCCTGTGCCGACCCCGGCATCCAGTACGACGACACCATCAACCACTGGCACACGTGCCCGGAGTCCGGCCGCATCAACGGCTCGAACCCGTGCAGCGAGTACATGCACCTGGACAACACGTCCTGCAACCTCGCCTCGCTGAACCTGATGAAGTTCTTGAAGGACGACGGCAAGGGCAACCAGTCCTTCGACGTCGAGCGCTTCTCGAAGGTCGTCGAGCTGGTCATCACCGCGATGGACATCTCCATCTGCTTCGCGGACTTCCCGACGCAGAAGATCGGCGAGAACACCCGCGCCTTCCGCCAGCTCGGCATCGGCTACGCGAACCTGGGCGCCCTGCTCATGGCGACCGGCCACGCCTACGACTCGGACGGCGGCCGCGCCCTCGCCGGTGCGATCAGCTCGCTGATGACGGGTACGTCCTACAAGCGCTCGGCCGAGCTCGCCGCGATCGTGGGCCCGTACGAGGGTTACGCGAAGAACGCCACGCCGCACCAGCGCGTCATGAAGCAGCACGCCGACGCCAACACGGCGGCCGTCCGCATCGACGACCTGGACACCCCGATCTGGGCCGCCGCCACGGAGGCCTGGCAGGACGTCGTCCGCCTCGGCGAGAAGAACGGTTTCCGCAACGCCCAGGCGTCCGTCATCGCCCCGACCGGCACCATCGGCCTCGCGATGTCCTGCGACACCACCGGCCTTGAGCCCGACCTCGCCCTGGTCAAGTTCAAGAAGCTGGTCGGCGGCGGCTCGATGCAGATCGTCAACGGCACCGTGCCGCAGGCCCTGCGTCGCATGGGCTACCAGGAGGAGCAGATCGAGGCGATCGTCGCCCACATCGCCGAGCACGGCAATGTGATCGACGCCCCGGGCCTCAAGCCCGAGCACTACGAGGTGTTCGACTGCGCCATGGGCGAGCGTTCCATCTCCGCGATGGGCCACGTCCGCATGATGGCGGCCATCCAGCCGTGGATCTCCGGCGCCCTGTCCAAGACGGTCAACCTGCCGGAGACGGCGACCGTCGAGGACGTCGAGGAGGTCTACTTCGAGGCCTGGAAGATGGGCGTCAAGGCGCTCGCCATCTACCGCGACAACTGCAAGGTCGGCCAGCCCCTCTCCGCCAAGAAGAAGGAGCAGGAGAAGACCGAGGTCACCGAGAAGACCGAGGCGACGATCCGCGAGGCCGTCGAGAAGGTCATCGAGTACCGCCCGGTCCGCAAGCGCCTCCCGAAGGGCCGTCCCGGCATCACCACCTCCTTCACGGTGGGCGGCGCCGAGGGCTACATGACCGCCAACTCCTACCCGGACGACGGTCTCGGCGAGGTCTTCCTGAAGATGTCGAAGCAGGGCTCCACCCTCGCGGGCATGATGGACGCCTTCTCCATCGCCGTCTCGGTCGGCCTCCAGTACGGCGTGCCGCTGGAGACCTACGTCTCGAAGTTCACCAACATGCGCTTCGAGCCGGCCGGCATGACGGACGACCCGGACGTGCGGATGGCGCAGTCGATCGTCGACTACATCTTCCGCCGCCTGGCGCTCGACTTCCTGCCCTTCGAGACGCGCTCCGCGCTCGGTATCCACTCCGCCGAGGAGCGTCAGCGTCACCTGGAGACGGGTTCCTACGAGCCGAACGAGGACGAGGTCGACGTCGAGTCCCTGGCTCAGTCGGCGCCCCGCGCCCAGGAGCTGAAGGCCGTCGAGACGCCGCAGGCCGAGGGCGCCACGGCGCAGTCCGTGCCGCAGCAGGCGCACACCAGCGCCGAGCTCGTCGAGATGCAGCTGGGTATCCAGGCCGACGCCCCGCTCTGCTTCTCCTGCGGAACGAAGATGCAGCGGGCCGGCTCCTGCTACATCTGCGAGGGCTGCGGTTCGACCAGCGGCTGCAGCTGATCCGACGGAACGTCCGATCCGGCTGAACGCCTGAACTGAGGGGCGGCGGAACCACCACGGTTCCGCCGCCCTTCGGCGTAGCAACCCGGGTCCCGCCGCAGGCACGCCAGATGTGGCTACAGAGCGCCCATCGCCCCGGCGAACGCGTTCAGATCGCCGTTGTCGAAGCCCCGCACCGCCTCGTGGAACACCCACTCCCCGTCGGTGCCCCGGGTGAACTCCGCGACCGTGGTCGCAGAGGCGCCAGAGACCACCGAGAAGTCGTGCAGCGACAGGTCGGTGTAGCCCTCTCTTATACGTACTGCCGTGTTCGGGATGTCGGCGAAGATCTTGGCGCGGCCGGTCGCCTGCTCGTCCTGCTGGATGGCCACCCCCACGACCACGCGCGCGTACGAGGGCGCGAGTCGCTCAAGTTCGAGCGTCATGACCTCGTCGAAACCGAAACCCTGCCCGGTCCTGCTGTCCCGGTTGAGCGTGATGGTCCCGTCGGGCGAACGGCTGTCGAAATGGACGATGTACGCCGGGCTGCCGTGCGGATCGTCCTCCGTGTACGCCGCGGCGATCAGGTCCAGGTCGTGGGGAGCCGAACCCATCGGGCTCGGGTCCCACTTCAGGCCGATCTCGATCTTCTCGATTCCCTTGCGGAGACTGCTCACCGAACTCCCCCTCCTCGGTGCGATGTTGAGTGCTACGGATACGCTACGTGGTCCCACTGACAACAACACGCCCATCCCCGCAGAGGCCTCTCGACCGTGGGTTCGGGACCACCGCGGCGGATGGCCGGCGCGCCGTACGATGGCGCGGTGCTGGTCAAGTGGATTCGTTGCACTGTGGTGGACCGTCGGGGTTTCGAGCGGGGACAGCGGAAGTGGGCGGGGCTTCTGGGAGAGCCTGGCTTTCGAGGTCAGGGTGGAGGCTGGAGCAGGCAACAGGCCGATGTGGCCCACGTCTTCGGCTTCTGGGAGAGCCGTGCCTTCTACGACTCCTTCATGGCGCGCTCCCACGACCGGCTCGCGGCCGCGCAGTCGGGTACGTACAAGAACATCCAGGTGAAGCTCTTCGACCATCGCTTCGATGTGAAGACCGGGTTCGAGCCGCGGTTCACGGACGCGGACGTGGTGCGGGTGGCGCACTGCACGGTGCACGCCGATCGGGCCGAGCACTACACGTTGATGCAGCAGAAGGTGTGGAACCCGGCGATGGCCGGCTCGCCCGGCATGGTCCGGGGGCTGTTCGGCGACGCCCCGGGGGACGAGTTCCTGGTCCTCTCCATGTGGCGCTCGGCGGCAGAGCACGGCAAGTACCAGGTCGACCGGGTGGAGCGGCTCTCGGTGCGCGCTCAGACGGATGCCGACATCGCGGCCATCACCGGGGACATCGTGGAACTGGAATCGACCTGGACGGTCTGAACGCGTGACCACGCGCGCGTGCGCATCGATCGACCGCTGTGATCCACGCGATCCCCGCCGCGCAGCCCGCACGGGTGCTCGAACCCGCTCGGCGATCTAGGGTCGTGTGCATGGCACGACCGCGGCGCATCGTTCTTGTCCGGCACGGCGAATCCGAAGGCAACGCCGACGACACCATCTACGAGCGCGAGCCCGATCACGCCCTGACGCTCACCGACAAGGGATGGCGCCAGGCCGAGACCACCGGCGAGGACCTCCGGCGGCTCTTCGGACGCGAGCGGGTGAGCGTGTATGTCTCGCCGTACCGGCGCACCCACGAGACCTTCCGCGCCTTCCGGCTCGACCCCGATCTCGTACGCATCCGAGAAGAGCCCCGGCTCAGGGAGCAGGACTGGGGAAACTGGCAGGACCGCGAGGACGTACGGCTGCAGAAGGCCTATCGCGACGCCTACGGGCACTTCTTCTACCGGTTCGCCCAGGGGGAGTCGGGGGCGGACGTGTACGACCGCGTGGGCGCGTTCCTGGAGAGCCTGCACCGCAGCTTCGAGGACCCGGACCATCCGCCGAACGTCCTGCTCGTGACGCACGGGCTGACCATGCGGCTGTTCTGCATGCGCTGGTTCCACTGGTCCGTCGCGGAATTCGAGTCGCTGTCGAACCCCGGGAACGCGGAGATGCGGTTGCTCGTTCTCGGGGAGAACGGAAAGTACAAAATGGACCGCCCCTTTGACCGCTGGTGCGAACCGGAATCGTACGGAGTCACCGGATAGAGTGTCGATGCGATGACCGCTGACTCCACACCCGACGAGCGCTTGAACCGCGCCCTGTCCAGCCTGCGCGGACTCTCCGTGGGAGACGCGCTGGGATCACAATTCTTCGTTCCCGCGAACTATCCGCTGCTCAAGGCCCGCGCGCTGCCGGACGGCACATGGCAGTGGACCGACGACACCGAGATGGCCGCTTCAGTGGTGTCCGTCCTGGCCGCTCACGAGCGTGTCGACCAGGACGAGCTGGCGCGATCGTTCGCGGAGCGCCAGGACGTCGACCGCGGGTACGGCCCTGCCGTGAACCGGCTGCTGCAGCAGGTCCGGGAGGGTGACGACTGGCGGACCCTGGCCTCCGCGCTGTTCAACGGGCGGGGGTCGTGGGGGAACGGCGCGGCGATGCGGATCGCACCGCTTGGCGCCTATTACGCCGACGACCCCGAGCAGGCCACGCATCAGGCCGAGATCTCCGCCTACCCGACGCATCAGCACCGGGAGGCCGTCGTCGGTTCGATGGCAGTGGCGGCCGCTGCCGCTCTGGTGGCCGATCCCGCGGGTCCTCCCACGCCGCAGGACCTGCTGGACGGCGTGATCTCGCTCGTGCCGCGCAGCGCGGTGGGAGCCGGTCTGCGCCGCGCCAAGGACATGCTCGACTACGGGGACGCGTCCACGGTCGCGGCGGTCCTCGGCTGCGGCCGGAGGACGACCGCGCACGACACCGTGCCGTTCGCCGTCTGGTCGGCAGCGCGGCGCCTCGGCGACTTCGAGGGGGCCTTCTGGAGCACGGCCCAGGTCGGCGGCGACATGGACACGACCTGCGCGATCGTGGGCGGCATCGTCGCCTCCGGCGCGGACGGGGCGCCCTCGGCCGAGTGGCTCGGGCGGACCGAGCCACTGCCGGCCTGGGCGCCGACCGCGTAGGGCACAGCACAGATCCGGGGGAATGCCCCCTCAGACCGAGGCCCCGGGCTTCCCGCTCAGCGCCTCCAGGTCGCTCTTGCGCACCTGGATGATGAACAAGGCGATGAGCGCCGCGACGACGGCCAGCGAGGCGGCCGCTATGAAGGCGGTGCTGATGCCGTGGGCGAGCACCGAGTCGTTCCACGGAGCGGGCAGCCGGTGGGTCTTGGCGAACTCGGCCTTCTGTTCGGGAGAGCCTTCGGCGAGGAACTTCGGAATTTGTTTCTTGGCCTCGCTCTCGCTGGCGCTGCTGAAGACCGTGGTGAGGACCGACAGGCCGAGGGCGCCACCGACCTGCTGTGTGGTGTTGAGCATGCCGGACGCCGCACCGGACTCGCTCTCGGCTATGCCGGAGACCGCGGTCAGGGTCAGCGTGACGAAGTTCAGGCCCATGCCGAAGCCGAACAGGAGCATCGGGCCGAGAATGCCGCTGAGGTAGGAGCTGCTGGGGTCGATGAGCGTCAGCCAGCCCATGCCGACGGCGGTCAGCAGGCAGCCCACGGTCATGAAGGGCTTGGGGCCGAGCCGGGGCAGCAGGTTCGTGGCCATCCCCGCGCCGAGCACGATGGCGGCGGTCACCGGGAGAAAGGCGAGACCGGCCTTGACCGGGCTGTAGTGCAGCACGTTCTGCACGAAGAGCACGATGAAGAAGAACATGCCGAACATCGCTGCGGCGAGACTCAGCATCATCGCGTAGGTGCCGGACCTGTTGCGGTCCCTGAACAGCTTCAGGGGCGTGATCGGCTGGCTGGTGCGCCTCTCGATGGCGACGAAGGCGACCAGCAGGACCACGGCCGCGCCGAAGGACGCGATGGCGAGGCTGTCGCTCCAGCCTTCGGAGGCGGCACGGATGAATCCGTACACGAGGGCGGCCATGCCGAGGGTCGAAGTGAAGGCGCCCGGCAGATCGAACCGGCCGGGGTGGCGCTGCGACTCCTTGATGTAGCGAGGGGCGAGGAGCGCGATCAGTACGCCGATGGGTACGTTGACGAAGAGCACCCAACGCCAGTCCAGCCAGTCGGTGAGCATGCCTCCTGCGAGCAGCCCGACGGCGCCGCCACCGGCGGAGACGGAGGCGAAGACCCCGAACGCCCGGTTCCGCTCGGGCCCTTCGGGGAACGTGGTGGCGATGAGGGCCAGCGAGGTGGGCGACGCGATCGCGCCGCCGACGCCCTGAAGCGCGCGGGCCGCGAGCAACTGCCAAGGCTCCTGGGCGAATCCGCCCAAGAGCGATGCGAGGCTGAACAGGGCGATGCCGGTGATGAACATGCGGCGGCGCCCGAGCAGGTCGCCGGCCCGGCCGCCGAGGAGCAGCAGTCCGCCGAAGGTGAGCGCGTAGGCGTTGATCACCCAGGTCAGGTTGTTGGTGGAGAAGCCCAGCTCCGTCTGGATGTGGGGCAGGGCGATGTTCACGATGGTGGCGTCGAGCACGACCATCAGTTGGCATGCGGCGATCACCGTCAGCGCGATGCCTGGTCGGGGTGGGCGCGCGGTGGCGCGGGGCTTACTGGGCGGAGCCGGTTGTGCCTGGATCTGATCCTGTGTCACGAGCGATCCCCCATGGGCATGAATAGGGAACGGTCACGTTCCCTGTGCGGGATCGTAGCGCCCCCGTCATAGTGAACACAAGCGTTCTTTAAGGGAGTTGCGAGTGCGCTGGGACAACATCGCCGTCGACCCATCGAAAGGAAGGGGTGAAGCCTGAGATGCTCGGTGGTGGCTCCCCATCAGCGCACGTGAGTGTGTGCTGAGCCCGCTGCCGCGCGTCCGAACCGCTCTCGGACGGCTCAACGGAGAGATGATGATGGTTAGTTCACGTCGGACGGTCGCCCCCGCTCAGGCGACCTCCGCGCTTCGCAGGCGTGGCCCCGTGCTCGAACGGGCCATTCTGGAAGCCGCGTTGGATCAGCTCAGTACGGTCGGCTGGAACGGCCTCACGATGGAAGGCGTCGCCGCGGGCGCACAGACCGGCAAGGCCGCGGTGTACCGGCGCTGGCCCTCCAAGGAGGATCTCGTCGTCGACGCACTCCAGGCGGGACTGCCCGCGTTGGACTCGGCGCCGGAGTGCGGAAGTGTGCGCGAGGACCTGCTGGAGCTGTGTCGCCGCTTGCGGGCGGCCATGTACTCGCGGCCCGGCTACGCGCTGCGCTCGGTGCTTCACGAATGCGACACCCTCACCGCCGAGCGCTTCCACAGTGTGATCACCGAGGGTGTCATCGAGCCCAGTGTCCAGCTGGTCAAGGAAGTCGTGCGTCGCGGTGTCGAGCGAGGCGAGGTGCGCCCGGACGTCGACGAGGCGAGTGTGTGCGACGTGATTCCGGCGCTGATGATGTATCGCTCGAAGGTTTGCGGAAGTGAATGGGAAGAGGGGGACCTGGTGGAGATGATCGACCACGTGATGGTCCCGTTGTTGCGTCGCCAGGTGCCTTGATGGCGAGCCGGGTGTCGCGACGGTACCCGGGCGGCGTACGCTGTTTGCCGCCATGCCGTACGAAGCACCCACCCACACCGTCGAGCGCTCACTGCGCGCCACTACCGGTGCCAAGATCATTGCCGGTGTCGACGAGGTCGGTCGCGGTGCCTGGGCCGGTCCCGTCACCGTCTGCGCCGCCGTCACCGGGCTGCGCCGTCCGCCGGAGGGCCTCACCGACTCCAAGCTGATCAGCCCCAAGCGCCGCGAGACTCTCGCGGTCGAGCTGGAGAGCTGGGTGTCCGGGCATGCCCTCGGGCACGCTTCACACGAAGAGATCGATGACCTGGGGATGACGGCAGCCCTCCGGCTCGCCGCCGTGCGCGCCCTCGAGGGCCTGCCGGTCCGACCGGACGCGGTCATCCTCGACGGGAAGCACGACTACCTGGGTGCCCCCTGGCAGGTTCGTACGGTGATCAAGGGGGACCGTTCCTGCATCGCCGTCGCCGCGGCGTCGGTGATCGCCAAGGTCCGCCGCGACAAAATGATGGCCGAACTGGGCATCGACCATGCAGACTTCGGGTTTGCGGCGAACGCCGGATACCCGTCGCCGGTGCATCGCGCCGCGTTGGAGGAACGGGGGCCCACCCCGTACCACCGGCTTTCGTGGGCGTATCTTGATGCGCTGCCCCAGTGGCGGCACCTCAAGAAGGCCCGCAGTTGGGCGGACGTCGGCGTTCCGGAGATCGAGGGCCAGCTCGGCTTCGACTTCTGACCGCCACGCTCGCACTGACGTGCCACCCGTTGGCGCGAGCCGCACCTGCGTTTGATAGATATCAGCTCATGCCTCTCAGTCCCGAGGAGCCTCAGATTCCCGAGAGCGTCCAGGGTCCCCGCGCCACGCCCGCCAGCGGCCGTACCGCGTCGACCCCCCGCCCCGTACCCGGCCCGCGTCCCGCGGCGCCACCGCGACCCGGACGTCCGGGTCCCTCCAGGCCCATGCCGCCCGCGCAGCGAACCTCGCGTGAGTCGGCGGGTGCCCACAAGCCGGGGCCCAACGCCCCTGCCGCCACGCCGACTTCGGCCTCGCAGCCGCAGATCCAGCTCATCCCGGCCTCGGCCGAGGGCGCGCTGGACGCTGCGGAGGAGGCCCTCGACATGCTGCTCGACTCGGGCCGCGCGCCCGGCGACGTCCTGGTGGTCACCACCGGTGACCCGCACCCGTGGGCGGCCCACGAGCTGTCCTTCGGTGAGGGCTCCTACTGGGCACAGCACGACGCGCGTGACGACGTCTTCTACGCCGATGCCTCCGCCCTGGGCCGCGCCGCGTCCCGTCCGGTGGTGGTCGTCGCCGTGAACGGCGGAGCCGACGAGGTGGCCACCACAGCGCTGCCGATCGCGCTCGGCCGGGCCGGTGCGCTGCTCATCGTGTGCGGCGACCCGGAGCGCATCAACTCGCTGCTGGGCGCCGGGGTCTGACGCGCCGCTTGCCGGCTGCCCGCACCGCGAAGCGGTGTCCGGGGAGTCCGGCAGGCGGCCGCGCGACGGCCGCAGTGCCGTTCAGCGCGCCGCGGCGCGGCGGAGCACCTCCGTCGCGGCGCCGCCGGTGCGCGGCGCCGACGACTCCTCGGCACCCAGGGCCTCGGCCACGGAGCCCATGCTCGGGCGTCGACCGGCCCTGCCCTCTCCGAGTACCTGCCAGCCGTCCCGCGTCATCGTGATGTACGCGCCGCAGCGCAGGCCGTGGAGCGTGCACGCGTCACGCAGTCCCCACATCCAGGCCCCGTCCTCCTCTGTCCAACGGGTGTCCCCCTCGCGGCAGTACAGCATCACCGCGGTGCGCACCGGCGTACGGCGGCGCAGGTCGTGCGGGATCACCCGGCGCAGCTGGAACAGCAGGGCGTTGCGGAACGTCCAGCCGTCGGTGGTGCTCTCACGGCGCACGAACGAGGCGCTGGCCCGCAGTCGCTCGTCGGGGTCGAGCACGGCTATGACGACGGTCTGCGGTATCGGTCGGTGGCGGGAGTGCAGCCCGCTGACGACCTCGCGCGGGTTGCGCAGCAGCGGGATGCCGGCTGCTGCCCACTCCGCGGGATCGAGCAGCCTTGTTGGTCGGTTGACGGAATCGGCGGACCTCTCGGCGCGCATCAAGGACGCGGACATCGATGCCACCGAGGACGGAGCGAATCCGAAGGTCACGGTCCTCCCTTCGGCTACACGCCCACACTGAGGGCGGGGTCGGACTGGGGAGCGCACCGCGACACAGCTCTACCGTCCACCGGATCACGGGGAACCGCGCGGGGAGCAGCTCCAATTCTTCCCGTCGTAGTGGCAGACGGCAACGAGCAATTGGGACCGCGTTCCTGTATCTGGCGATGCGTCGCCAATATCCCTGCCCAAAGGTTGGATCGCTACGCGTTCCTCAGCCTTGTACCGCCAGGACCAGTGGCAACACACCCTCCGCGCCTGCCCGGCGAAGGAGCCGGGCGGCCATGGCGAGCGTCCAGCCGGTCTCCGTGAAGTCGTCGACGAGCAGAACCGGGCCGCCCGCGCGCGCGAGCGCCTCGGACAGCTCGGGCGGGAGCGTCAACGTGCCGTCGAGGGCGCGCAGCCGCTGTGCACTGTTGCTGCGCGGGATGTGCGCGGTGTCGCTGCCGGGCGCGTACGAGATGCTGCCCAGCAGCGGCATGCGGCCGACCTGCGCGATGCCGGCGCCCAAGGACTGGATGAGCTGTGGACGGGTGTAGGACGCCATCGTCACCACGCCCACGGGGCGCGGCGAGGCATCGGCGGAACCGGACGCCCAGCCGCCCGGCCCCTTGGCCCAGTCGGCAAGCACGTCGACGACGGCTCCCGCCACGTCGTCCGGCACCGGTCCGTCCGGGGCCTGCGGCGCGAACATGGGGCGCAGCCGGTTCCCCCAGCCGATGTCCGACAGGCGACCGAGCGCCCGCCCGGTCCCGGCCTGCTCACCCGCGGGGATGCGGCCCTTGAGGTCGATGCCGACGGCCGCGAGGCCGGTGGGCCACATCTTCCTGGGCTCCACCTCGACGCCGGGGCGCCCGAGTTCACCACGTGCCGAGTTCAGTGCCTCGGGGGAGACGGCGTCGGAGAACCGCGGTGCCGCGCAGTTGTCGCAGCGGCCGCAGGGGGCCGCCTCCTCGTCGTCGAGCTGACGGCGCAGGAACTCCATGCGGCAACCGTCCGTCGTCGCGTAGTCCCGCATCGCCTGCTGCTCGGCCTCGCGCTGCTTGGCCACCCACGCGTAGCGCTCGGTGTCGTAGGCCCAGGGCTGCCCCGTGGCGATCCAGCCGCCCTTCACCCGGTGCACCGCGCCGTCCACGTCGAGGACCTTGAGCATGGTCTCCAGGCGTGACCGGCGCAGCTCCACCAGGGGTTCGAGCGCGGGCAGGGAAAGCGGCCTGTCGGACTGCGCGAGCACGTCCAGAGTGCGCCGCACCTGCTCCTCCGGAGGGAAGGCGAGCGAGGCGAAGTAGCGCCAGATCGCCTCGTCCTCCTTGCCGGGAAGGAGAAGCACCTCCGCGTGGTCGACGCCACGCCCGGCGCGACCCACCTGCTGGTAATAGGCGATCGGTGAGGAGGGGGAGCCCAGGTGGACGACGAACCCGAGGTCCGGCTTGTCGAAGCCCATACCGAGCGCCGACGTGGCGACGAGCGCCTTCACGCGGTTCGCCAGGAGGTCCTCCTCGGCCTGCTGCCGGTCGGCGTTCTCCGTCTTCCCTGTGTACGAGGACACGGTGTGGCCGCACTGACGCAGATAGGCCGTGACCTCCTCCGCCGCGGCGACGGTGAGGGTGTAGATGATCCCGGAGCCCGGAAGGTCGTCCAGATGGTCGGCGAGCCAGGCCAAGCGGTGTGCGGCGTCCGGCAGCCGCAGGACCCCGAGACTGAGGCTCTCGCGGTCGAGCGGGCCGCGCAGCACCAGGGCGTCCGAGCCGGATCCGGTTCCGAGCTGCTCGGCCACGTCCGCCGTCACGCGCGCGTTGGCAGTCGCCGTCGTCGCCAGGACGGGGACGCCCTGCGGAAGGTCGGCCAGCATCGTGCGCAGGCGGCGGTAGTCGGGCCGGAAGTCGTGCCCCCAGTCCGAGATGCAGTGGGCCTCGTCGACGACCAGCAGGCCCGTGGCCGCGGCGAGTTGGGGCAGCACGTTGTCCCGGAAGTCGGGGTTGTTGAGCCGCTCCGGGCTGACCAGGAGCACATCGACCTCGCCGGCCGCCACGTCGGCCCGCACGGTGTCCCACTCCTCGGTGTTCGACGAGTTGATGGTGCGGGCGCGGATGCCCGCACGCTCCGCCGCCTCCACCTGGTTGCGCATGAGCGCGAGCAGCGGGGAGACGATCACGGTCGGGCCGCCGCCGCGGTGGCGGATCAGCGCCGTCGCGACGAAGTACACCGCGGACTTGCCCCAGCCGGTGCGCTGCACGACGAGGGCCCGCCGATGGTCGGCGACCAGGGCCTCGATGGCGCGCCACTGGTCCTCGCGCAGTCTGGCCTTGCCGCTCGGATCGCCGACGAGACGGGCGAGAACGGTATCGGCGGCTGTCCGCAGCTCTTCGTTGCTCATGCCCCCATGCAACCCGATCGCACTGACATCACGCGAACGAGCCCGCCGACTGTGGACAACTCCTGTCGTGTCCCTGATCGGGGTTATCCACAGGCCAAACCGGAGTATCGCGTTCCGGGGCATGGTCGGCGCATGACGAATCACAGCGAGCCGGTCGGCATGACCGGCGAGGCAAAGATCACCCTCCGCACGGCAGGTGAACTCGCGGAAGCGCTCCCGTATTTGCTCGGGTTCAGGCCCGACGACAGCATCGTCCTGGTCGCCCTGCACAAGGGGCGTTTCGGCGGTCGGGTGCGCCTCGGCATTCCCGAGCGCACCGAGGACTGGCAGGCCGTGGCGCGACAGATGGCCCAGTGCCTGATCGGCGAGTGCGAGCGCAGGGACGGCCACCCCGACAGCGTCGTCGCGTTCCTCTGCCAGGACGCGCCGACCCCGGGCCCCGGCGCGGGACGGCGGGTCATGCAGCGGCTCAGGCCGCTGGCCCAGTTGCTGCGCACCGAGTGCGGTGGCCTCGACGTGCCGGTCACGGAAGCGCTGTGCCTCTCGGAAGGCAGGTACTGGTCCTACTGCTGTGCGCGCGCCGAGTGCTGCCCAGCGGACGGAAACGTGATCGCCACCGACGGCACCTCGGTCATGGCCGCCACGGCAGCCTTCGCCGGCATTCAGGTACGGGGGTCGCTGGGGAAGATGAGGGCGCGACTGGCCCCCTGGGAGACAGCGCTCGTCACGGAGCAGACACGCGCTCTCGACGCCGCGGCGATGGAGCTCGTGCCGAGGATCTTCGCCGGGACTCCCCGCAAGGAGGTGGAGACGGCGACGCTGGATCTGGCCCGCCTGGTCATGCGGCGTCTCGCGGACGCGCCGGGAGCGGTCGACGCGCTCGCGGCCGACCTCAAGGACGACGAGTTGGTGGCGCACGACGAGGCCGCGTCGCTGATTCTCGGCCTCCAGGACCGGATGACCAGAGACCGGGCGGCGGAGTGGATGGAGGGCGAGGAGGGCGTCCACGCCCTGCGACTGTGGCGGGCGCTGGCGCGCCGGTGCGTCGGTTCCTACGGGGAGTACGCCGCCGCGCCGCTGGCACTTGTGGGCTGGGTGGCCTGGTCGCTCGGCGACCCCGTCGAGGCGGACCAGGCACTGGAGATGGCCCTCGACGCCGACCCGCGTTACGTGTTCGCCCGCTTGCTCAACGAAGCACGGGCCGACGGGCTCGACCCCGAGCCCGTGCGGCGCATCTTGCGGGCGAAGCGGACGGACCCGGACCGGGACACCGACTTGGGCCTGGACACGGACCTGGGCTTGGACCCGGATCTGGGCTTGGACCCGGATCTGGGCCTGGACACCGACCTGGGCCTGGACCCGGACTCGGCTTCGGTCACACCGGCAGGGGTGGCCGGGGGCGAAGGCACGAGTGCCGGCGGAGTCGACGGACTTCGGCCTGCGGCGGTGGCCGTCCCCGGAGGCGCCGATCCAGGTATGTCCCGTGCCGCCCGTGGCCTGGAGGCCGCCCTGCGTCGGCGGGGCGAGCGGCGACCCGGAGCCGGGACGCGCCCTGCGCGGGCGGGCGCGCGTGCACCCCGGCGGCCGACGGAGTCCCGCCGCCCCAGGCGTCGGCGGAGCAGGGGCGACGGATGAGGACCGGCTGCGCCGCAGGCCCCCTTTCTCGCTTCGCGGCTCTGTGGCGTTACTTGGAGTGGGCGCGCCCCGTTCATCTCGGTGAGCGGTGGCGGCGACAGGGTCGCGCCGCCGAGGCGCAGTGCAGGTCGACGGCGTGCCGTACCCACAGCGGAAGAGGAGCGAAGATGACGTCCGACGCTTCGCCGCAGTACGCATCTACGCAGTACGCACCTACGGTGCGTGACACTGACCCGCCCTCTGGCTTTCTGGCGGCCCGTGAGATGCCGGAGGCGACGATGGCACCTGCCCGGCATCGGACTCCTGATGCCGTGCCGCCCGATCCTGCGCAAGGACGGTCGCGAACGCCGCCGGGCCACCCCGGTCTCCAGGCACCTTCGACGGGACCGGCCCGTGCGCTGCGGCGGAGTGCTGAACTCGCGCCGGTTCACCAGGCGTTGATCTGTGTCGCCCTGCCCGGCCTCGCGATCTCTTCGAGTCAGGGCCAGTTGACGGGGCAAGGGCTCGAGGGCTTCTACCACCGGGGCAGACGCCTGCTGTCGCGCTGTCAGGTTCGAGTGGCGGGGCGTGAACCGCTCGCCGTGCAGGCGCGCATGATCTCCGCGGATCGGGCCTCCTTCACGGCGACCCTGCGGGTGGCTCCGGATGCCGGGCCCGACCCGGACGTCGTCGTCGAGCGGATCCGGCACGCGGAGGGCACGGAGGACATCACGCTGCACAGCTCCGCGCAGCGGACGCTGCGGCTGCCGCTCGAAGTGGCCCTGGGCACCGACCTCGCCGACCTCGGCGCCGTGGCGGCCGGGAGAGGCGGGCGTGAACTGCCCGCCGTGGTCCATGATTCCGGGCTGCGCTGGTCGTCGCCGACGGGCAGCGGGCCGACCGCCCTGGTCACGGTGACGCCTCCGCCGATGGACGCCCTGGCATCCGCCGGCCTGCTGCGCTGGGATTTCGAGCTTCCGCCGGGCGGCAGGCACACGGTGCGGCTGCGCGTACGGGCAACCGGCGAGGGTGTCGGCAGGGCGGCGGGGCACAGTGCGATCCGACCGTTCGCCCCGGCCACGGCGCAGGGGGACGACCCGCGCGTGGGCCCGCTGCTGCGCGCCTGCATCGCCGACCTGCAGGCGCTCTTGGTGCGTGATCCCGCGTATCCGTCGGACGTCTGCGCGGCCGCGGGTGCTCCGTGGCGCTGCGGTCCGGCTCCCGCCGAGGCGTTGGCCGCCGCCCGGATGGCCTTGCCGCTGGGGACGGGGCTCGCCCTCGGCACCCTACGTGCGCTCGCCCGTACGCAGCTGCGCGAGCCCGGAGCGGCGTTCGGAAAACTGCCGGGTCCGCGGCGGCAGGCGGGTGAGCAACTGCCGCCCAGCTGCACGGGGATCGAGGCCACTCTCCTGTTCCCGGTCCTGCTCGCCGAGGCCAGACGTTGGGGTCTGGGCGAGTCCGAGGTGGCGGAGTTGCTGCCGGCTGCCGAGCGCTGTCTGCAGTGGCTGCGGACCACCGCCCGCGCAGGCCCCTACATCCCGGACCCCGGCCCGGGCGGCCCTCAGCGGTGCGAGACCCAGGCGCATGCCCACCGGGCCGCCCTGCTCGGGGCCGACCTGTTGGACGCTCATGGCAGACCCGGCGCCGGTGAACTGCGCCAGTGGGCCGAGGAACTGCGGCGGCGCTTCCAAGAGGACTTCTGGGTCGAGGACCGCGCCGGGGGCCGACCGGCGGCCGCGCGCACGGCGGACGGGCGCAGGTCGGCATGGCTGGGCAGCGGCGCCGCCCACCTTCTGGACACCGGGTTGCTCGGCGCGGGCGAGTGGGCGCCGGGCCTGCTGGACAAGGTCCGGACCGAGCACCTCGCGAGACGGTTCGGCGGGCCGGGGCTCGACTCCGGATGGGGGCTCAGAAGTCTGGGCGTGAAGGAGGCGTCGTACAACCCGTTCGGGCACCGCTCGGGGGCGGTGCGGGTGCACGAGACCGTTGTCGCCGTCGCGGGCCTGTCCGCCGCTGGGTACGAGAAGGAGGCGGCGTCCCTGATCAGAGGCGTCCTCGACGCGGCCGACGCCTTCGACCGCAGACTGCCCGAGATGTATGCGGGGCTGCAGCGGGTCGAGGGAGGCGTTCCGTTGCCACACCCCGCGGCGTGCAGACCCGCTGCCGTGTCGGCCGCGGCCGGAGTGCACCTCCTGGCCACGCTCGCTGGCATCCGCCCCGACGTACCGGCCCGGACGGTGACGCTGTCGCCGATGCGCAGTGCCCCGCTGGGCGAGATCGGGCTGACCGGGCTGCGGGTCGCCGGTCAGGTGTTCTCCGTACGTGTCAGCAGGCTCGGCCTCGCCATGGTGGAGGAGGCCGCGGACGAACTGCAGTTGGGGGTGTGAGGGGCGCGGACCCTGGCGGGACGGGTCCGCTGCGCACCGCCCGAAACAGGGCGGGGCAGGGGAGCGAAGGGAGTGTTTATCGTCAGGCAGACGACTATGATCGTTCCATGTCGCCCTACGACCCGTCGGCCTTTCCGCCCTTCGCAGTCACCGTCGATCTGGTCGTGCTGACCGTGCGTCGTCACGCACTGTGTGCGCTGGCGGTGCGCCGTGGTGAACCGCCGTTTCAAGGGCGTTGGGCCCTGCCTGGCGGGTTCGTACGGGACGACGAGGATCTGACGGCGGCGGCCGCGCGCGAGCTGATCGAGGAGACGGGGCTGTGTGCCCACGACCCGATGGCACCGGCGCAGGACAACGGCGCACACCTGGAGCAGTTGGCCACATACGGCGATCCGAAGAGGGATCCCAGGATGCGTGTGGTCAGCGTCGCGCACCTCGCGCTCGCCCCTGACCTGCCCGCGCCGCGTCCCGGCGGCGACGCGCACAGCGCCCGGTGGGCCCCGGTGGAGGCGCTGCTGAAGCACGGTGGCTACGGGCGCGAGGACGAGCAGGCCGCACCGTTGGCCTTCGACCACGCGCAGATCCTGGCGGACGGTGTGGAGCGGGCGCGCTCCAAGATCGAGTACTCCTCGCTCGCGACGGCGTTCTGCCCGCCCGAGTTCACCGTCGGCGAGCTGCGCCGCGTCTATGAGGCCGTGTGGGGCGTCGCCCTCGACCCGCGCAACTTCCACCGCAAGGTGACGGGCACTCCGGGTTTCCTGGTGCCGACCGGCGGCACCACCACCCGCCAGGGCGGTCGGCCGGCCCAGCTCTTCCGCGCCGGTGGGGCCACGCTCCTCAACCCGCCGATGCTGCGACCGGAAGCCTGATCGATTCCTCGGCGAGGGAGCCGCCTCACGCGCGGTGCGGGCGGCGCCCGGTGGGGCGCGGTGACACCGGAGGAGGCCCGGAATCGTGGGCACTCACGTAAGCGCGATGCCCGAAAAGTGCTAAATATCGCGTTATCTTGCTGAAGTACCCGAGGGGTTTGCCCGTCGCCCTGCCGGCGGGCGGATCCCGGCCGCCGAGCGGTCGCCCATCCTGCGAGAGAAGCGATGATCCAGGCCACCGGACTGACGAGTAACGCACGCAAGGGGAGCCCGCCCGCGGTCGACGACGTGTCCTTCGACGCGCGCGCCGGCCGTGTCACCGCCCTGCTCGGCGCACGGCGGTCGGGCAAGACGACAGCTGTACGCCTGATGCTCGAACTCCAACAAGGCCGCGGCGTCACGTACTTCAGAGGCCGTCCGCTGCACCGCATCGCTCATCCGGCGCGGGAAGTCGGTGTACTGCTCGGTGACGTGCCCGGTCATCCGGCCCGAACCGTGCGTGGACACCTGCGCATGCTCTGCTCCGCGGCCGGTGTACCCGTGGGACGCGCGGACGACGTGCTCGAGGTGGTGGGTCTCGTGAGCCTGCGAGAGGAGCGCCTGGGCACCCTGTCGCGCGGCATGGACCGACGGCTCGGCCTGGCCTGCGCGCTGCTCGCCGACCCGCACACGCTGGTGCTCGACGACCCCGCGGCCGGCCTCTCCGTCCGGGAGAGCAGGTGGCTGCACGGCATCCTGAGGGAGTATGCCGCGCTCGGTGGCACGGTCCTCTTCACCACCGACGACGCCAAGGAGGCGGCCCGGGTCGCCGACCGCGTCGTCACGCTCGACGCGGGCAAGGTGGTGGCGGACCAGGATGTCGCCGACTTCGCCCGGACCCGGCTGCGGCCCCGGGTCGTGGTCCGTAGCCCGCACGCCGCGAGATTCGGCGTTCTCCTGGCGAAGGAGGCGCGCACGGCCAAGCGCTCGGTCGAAGTGGTCACGGAGGACGGCAGCCGACTCTCGGTGTACGGCAGTACCTGCGCGGATGTGGGGGACATCGCGTTCCGGCACGGCATCCTCGTGCACCAACTCGCCGACGAGATCGGCGACGCGGGCCCCTCGGCGGCGGCACCTGTCGTCGCCGAAGACCGGTCGGACAACGGCGGTGGCGGTGCGGAGGCGGGCACCGACGCTCCCCGAACCGGCACCGGGGTCGATGTCCAAACCGGCACCGACGCCCAATCCAGCACCGGGGCCGACAGCCCGGCGCATCCCCCCGCGGCGGCCGCCCCCCTCAAACCGCTCACACCCACCAGCACGTTCGTGCCACTCGTCGACGCGGCGTCGCCCCCGGCGGCGCAGCGCCGAGCCGCCTCGAACGACCGTGCTCCTGAGGCCGAATCCACACGCGAGACGCCCGTATCTGCCCGCGAGACGTCCGTCGCCCTACCGGCGCTGCCGCCACCGATCACCGTGCGCACCGCCCGCGGCCCGCTGCGCCCGGTGCGCTACGAACTGCGGCGCGCGACCGGCATCGCCACCGGCCATGTCACCGTCGCACTCGTTCTCGCCGTCTCCGCGCTCCTTTCCGTGCTGCTCGCACGTGCCGGACACACCCCGCAGCCACGTCTGATCGCCGCCTGGCCGCAGGCACTTCCGCTGCCGCCGGCCGCCCTGGGTGCGGGGCTGCTCGGCGCCTTCGCCTTCGGTGAGGAATTCCGCCACCCCGCACTTGCCGCCGACCGCGGAACTGTCCCCCGCCGCCTGGGACTTCTCGCCGCGAAGCTGCTCGTCGGCGCGGCGGCCGCCCTCCTCCTGGGCGTTCTCACCGTCGTCGGTGATGCCGCGCTGCTCTACCTCGTATACGGATCGGAGCTCACGCAAGTTCCCGCCGAGTGGCTTTCCCTGAGCGCGAGTTGGCTCGCTCTGGTCGTTGGATGTTCCTGGGCGGGTGTCCTCGCGTCCGGTCTGTTCCGGTCGACGGCTGCCGGACTGGCCGCCGTGGTGGCTGTGCCGATCGTCATCGTGCCTCTCGTACAGAAGGCCGTTGAGGGACCATCTGTGCGAACAGCGGCGGGACTTCCGCAACGCCTGCGTGATCTTGCCCTGATGGACTGGCCGTTCGGGATCGAGCGGTTCGCCGCTGCCGGAATGCGGATGATCACTCAACCTGTGGGCGGCGCGCTGATGTTGTCGCTGGGTGCTCTGCTCTGCGCATATCTGTTCACAGCACTGCGTACTCGGGTGCGGTGACGACCGGTCGACGCCTTCCGGTACCTCGCTGAGCGCAACTCCCCGTAGAACGCCCACTTCTTTCCGATAAGGCGTCAAGTGCAGCGAGGAGGGAGATCACCCTTTCGTGTGCTTTTCACCAAAGACCTCAAGGGAGTTGGGGACGGCGCCGACAACAGATTCCGTGAGTACCCTTGCGCACACCATGATGACCGCCGCCCGCTCCGCCGACTCAGGCCTCGCAGGACCGGGCGAACTCGACCGCTACCCCTACATGGAGTCGACCGCCGAGCGCGTCGGCGGCCCCGCATGGGAGAGCCCGGACCCGGATCTCGGCCGGGTGGGCCGACGCGCCGGTGGCAGCCGGGGGCGCGGTCTGCACGGCCAACTCGTCCAGCAACTCGGGCAGATGATCGTCTCCGGCGACCTCGGCGCCGACCGCCCGCTGGTTCCGGAGGAGATCGGCCAGCGATTCGAGGTCTCCCGCACCGTCGTCCGCGAGTCCCTGCGCGTACTGGAGGCCAAGGGCCTGGTCAGTGCCCGGCCGAACGTCGGCACGCGCGTGCGGCCGGTCAGCGACTGGAACCTGCTGGACCCGGACATCATCGAATGGCGCGCCTTCGGGCCGCAGCGCGACAATCAGCGGCGCGAGCTGAGTGAGCTGCGGTGGACGATCGAGCCGCTCGCCGCGCGGCTCGCCGCGGGGCACGGCAGGGAGGACGTTCAGCAGCGCTTGGCCGACATGGTGGAGATCATGCGGCACGCGCTGGGTCAGGGAGACTCGATCACGTTCTCGCGCGCCGACGCGGAATTCCACTCGCTGCTCATCCAGCTCGCGGGCAACAGGATGCTCGAGCACCTCTCCGGCATCGTGTCCGCCGCCCTGCACGTCTCCGGCGGCCCGGTCATCGGCTGCGACCGTCCGAACGAGGCGGTCGTCGCGCACCACGCGCGCATCGTCGACGCGCTCGCCGCGGGCGATGGCGCGGGCGCTGAGGCGGCCATGCGGCAGCTGCTCACCGTCCACCCCGAGGTGGAGCGCGTGGTCCCGGCTCCCCGCGAGCACTGACCGCGCCAGAGGCGCGGCGGGGCGAGGGAGGGCGAACCATGTGTCGCCGGACGGTGCCGCATATGCAACGTGGAGGACGTCGACACGGAGCATGTGTAGAAGGGCGCCATCCGGCGACTCGAGGCGTAGGTGGAAGATTCGTTCTCCCATAGGGGGTCCGTCCCTCGAGGTCGTCAGAAGCGCGGCCGGGTTCAGCCGCATGACCCTTTCTGTCCGTATCGGTCAGTCTTTGACCGATAACGCGGTGTGACTCGGACCACGCAGATTGGGCGTAACGCTCCTCGGGGTAGCGCGATGACCTAAGAGGTGACAGCCGAGGAGGGAATACAGCAGCCGCTTGTGGCGCTGTCCATCTCCCAGGCTCCTGCCCGCGCCGTCGACCCATCCCCAAGTCGGCGGTCGTCGGCTCCGGTCCACACAGGACGGGGCCGGAAGCCGTTTTCCAACGTTCCGAGAGGTTGTTCGTGTCGGCCAGCACATCCCGTACGCTCCCGCCGGAGATCGCCGAATCCGTCTCTGTCATGGCGCTCATTGAGCGGGGAAAGGCTGATGGCCAGATCGCCGGCGACGACGTGCGCCGTGCGTTCGAAGCCGACCAGATTCCGGCCACTCAGTGGAAGAACGTTCTGCGCAGCCTCAACCAGATCCTCGAGGAAGAGGGTGTGACGCTGATGGTCAGTGCCGCTGAGCCCAAGCGTCCCCGAAAGAGCAGCGTCGCAGCCAAGAGTCCGGTCAAGCGCACCGCGACCAAGACCGTCGCGGCCAAGACGGTTACCGCCAAGAAGGTCGCCGCCACCACCACTCCCGAGCCGCCGGCCGTCGAGGCCGTCGACGAGGAGGCCGAGCCGGCCAAGAAGGCCGTGGCGAAGAAGGCTCCGGCCAAGAAGGCTGCTGCCAAGAAGACGGTAGCCAAGAAGACCGCCGCGAAGAAGACCGCCAAGAAGGACGACGACCTTCTTGAGGACGAGGCGACCGAGGAGACCCCCGCCCCCGGCAAGGCCGGCGAGGGTGAGGCGACCGAGGAGAAGGAGGGCCAGGGCTTCGTCCTGTCCGACGACGACGAGGACGACGCGCCGGCCCAGCAGGTCGCCGCCGCCGGCGCCACCGCCGACCCGGTCAAGGACTACCTCAAGCAGATCGGTAAGGTCCCGCTGCTCAACGCCGAGCAGGAGGTCGAGCTCGCCAAGCGCATCGAGGCCGGTCTGTTCGCCGAGGACAAGCTGGCCAACGCCGACAAGCTCGCTCCCAAGCTCAAGCGCGAGCTGGAGATCATCGCCGAGGACGGCCGCCGCGCCAAGAACCACCTCCTGGAGGCCAACCTCCGTCTGGTGGTCTCCCTGGCCAAGCGTTACACCGGCCGCGGCATGCTCTTCCTGGACCTCATCCAGGAGGGCAACCTCGGTCTGATCCGCGCGGTCGAGAAGTTCGACTACACCAAGGGCTACAAGTTCTCGACGTACGCCACCTGGTGGATCCGTCAGGCGATCACCCGCGCGATGGCCGACCAGGCCCGCACCATCCGTATCCCGGTGCACATGGTCGAGGTCATCAACAAGCTCGCGCGCGTGCAGCGTCAGATGCTCCAGGACCTGGGCCGCGAGCCCACCCCGGAGGAGCTGGCCAAGGAACTCGACATGACCCCCGAGAAGGTCATCGAGGTCCAGAAGTACGGCCGTGAGCCCATCTCCCTGCACACCCCGCTGGGCGAGGACGGCGACAGCGAGTTCGGTGACCTCATCGAGGACTCCGAGGCCGTCGTCCCGGCCGACGCCGTCAGCTTCACGCTCCTCCAGGAGCAGCTGCACTCCGTGCTCGACACCCTGTCCGAGCGCGAGGCGGGCGTCGTCTCCATGCGCTTCGGTCTCACCGACGGTCAGCCGAAGACCCTCGACGAGATCGGCAAGGTCTACGGCGTGACGCGTGAGCGCATCCGTCAGATCGAGTCCAAGACGATGTCGAAGCTGCGCCACCCGTCGCGCTCGCAGGTCCTGCGGGACTACCTCGACTAGTCACAGGCGCTGTACGGCCCTCAGAAGGCCCGGCACCTTCCCCGTTCGCGGGAAGGTGCCGGGCCTTCGTCGTCGGCGGTCGTGGGCGGATCCTCGCAGTGCGCGGCGTGTCGTGCTGAATGACTCTGGGTGTGCCGTTGCAACCCTGAGTGAGGAGACCGTATGCGTCGCTCTTTCGCGAGAGTGCTGACCGCTCCACTGGCCGTGCTGGCCGCGGCGGCGGTGCTGCCGTTGGCTTCCCCCCAGTCCGCGGCCGCCGACGAGGGAATCGTCGGGGGCCATCAGGTCGATGCCTCCAACAGCCCCTGGGTGGTGGCGCTCGCGAGCCGTGACCGGTTCGGCGGAGCCCGCGCGGGTCAGTTCTGCGGGGGAGTGGTCGTCGGGCGGTCGACGGTCCTCACCGCGGCGCACTGCCTGAGCGAGGACGTGCTCGGAGTGCCGCGCGATCAGGTGCGGGACCTCAAGGCGATCGTCGGTCGCGGCGATCTCGAGACGTCCGACGGCGCCGAGGTGTCCGTGCGCAGTGAATGGATCAATCCGGCGTACGACGGCCGGACGAACGCCGGTGATGTGGCGGTCCTCACACTCGACACACGGCTACCCGAGGGAGATGTGCTCCCGATCGCGGACGAGGGGGACCCGGCCTATCGGGCCGGCACCGGTGCGTCCGTCTACGGGTGGGGCGACACCACGGGAGCGGGCGACTATGCGCGTACGTTGCACGCCGCGCGGGTGCGGGTGCTTGCCGACGCCGAGTGCAAGCAGGCGTATCCGCCGGGTGGCAACGACGGGACGTACGAGCCCTCGTCGATGCTCTGCGCGGGCGAGTCCGGCGGTGGCAAGGACGCCTGCCAGGGGGACAGCGGGGGTCCGCTGGTCGCCAGGGGCAAGCTGATTGGTCTCGTGTCGTGGGGGAACGGGTGTGGGCGCGCCGGTAGCCCGGGTGTCTACACGCGCGCCTCGGAGGCGCTGCGGGTTCTGCGGGAGCACGCCTGACGCATCGTGCGGATACGAGGACGGGCGGCAGCTCCTGGGGTCAGGAGCAGCCGCCCGATCACCGGCCTGATGCCGGAGCTGGCTCGTCGTGTGTGCGAGGCGTCAGCGTTCCTCGGTCTCGGCGCTTGCCGGATCGGCGGTGAGCCGCTCCGTCTCGTCCTGTATCTCAGCGGCGATCTTCTTGAGTTCCGGCTCGAACTTGCGACCGTGGTGGGCGCAGAAGAGCAGTTCACCACCGCTGATCAGAACGACGCGCAGATATGCCTGGGCGCCGCAACGGTCACAGCGGTCAGCGGCCGTCAGGGGGGTCGCGGGGGTCAGAACAGTAGTCACGTCGCCTCTTCTCTAGCTCGACGAGCTGTCGTACCAGGGTCAACATCCAACCAGGCCGAAAACGTTCCCGCTCGCGGCTTTTCCTCGAAAAATTTCTTCGAGGCCGGCTGTCTGTCGCCGGGTGGCGGCGAATGTGCCGTATTGCGTCTCTAACGTCTTACGGGTTCGCGCGTTCTGTCAGGTCGGTCCTCCCCCGGCTGGTTGCCGGTTTGTTCATGAGGACGTGCCCGGAGCCTAAATGGTTCATGCCTGGAAGGGAACGTGATGTGGGCGTCACTCCATCGAGGGATCGAACATGCATACGATCCTGGACTAGTCTGGGCTGAGGTGAGGGTGGCGTGACAAAGGCTCTACCAGGCCTCGGTACCCTCTGAACGGCGACCGACGCCGGCCCTTCATTCGTGAGGGCCCCATCTGAAATTCAGCGAGGAGCGAACCGCGTGACCGCCGATACGTCCGTGCCGTCCACAGCGCTGCTGACCGGAGCAGACCGGGACGGTTCCAACTACACCGCGCGGCACCTGCTCGTCCTTGAGGGGCTCGAAGCCGTACGCAAACGTCCGGGCATGTACATCGGCTCGACCGACAGTCGCGGCCTGATGCACTGCCTCTGGGAGATCATCGACAACTCCGTCGACGAGGCCCTCGGTGGCTACTGCGACCGCATCGAGGTGATCCTGCACGACGACGCCTCCGTGGAGGTCCGGGACAACGGCCGCGGCATCCCCGTGGACGTCGAGCCCAAGACCGGCCTCTCCGGAGTCGAGGTCGTCATGACCAAGCTCCACGCGGGCGGCAAGTTCGGAGGCGGCGCTTATGCGGCCTCCGGCGGTCTGCACGGCGTGGGCGCCTCCGTGGTGAACGCGCTGTCGGCCCGTCTCGATGTCGAGGTGGACCTGGGCGGGCACACGCACGCCATCAGCTTCCGGCGTGGCGTCCCCGGCGCCTTCGCCAAGCCAGGACCCGACGCGGCGTTCGACCCCTCGGCGCGACTGAGCAAGGTCAAGAAGGTCCCGAAGGCGCGACGGGGCACCCGCGTGCGCTACTGGGCGGACCGCCAGATCTTCCTGAAGGACGCCAAGCTCTCCCTGAGCGAGCTGCACCAGCGCGCGCGGCAGACCGCGTTCCTGGTGCCGGGCCTGACCATCGTCGTCCGTGACGAGTTCGGTCTCGGCGAGGGCGGCAGCAAGGGCGAGGAATCCTTCCGCTTCGACGGCGGCATCAGCGAGTTCTGCGAGTACCTGGCGCAGGACAAGCCGGTCTGCGACGTCCTCCGCTTCACCGGGCAGGGCACCTTCAAGGAGACCGTCCCCGTCCTCGACGAGCACGGCCAGATGACGCCGACCGAGGTCCAGCGCGAGCTCGGTGTCGACATCGCGCTGCGTTGGGGCACCGGGTACGACACGAGCATCAAGTCGTTCGTGAACATCATCGCCACGCCCAAGGGCGGTACTCATGTGGCGGGCTTCGAGCGCTCGCTCACAAAGACGATGAACGAGGTTCTGCGCGCCCAGAAGGTGCTGCGCGTGGCCGAGGACGACGTCGTCAAGGACGACGCACTGGAGGGCCTTACGGCCGTCGTCACGGTGCGTCTGGCGGAGCCGCAGTTCGAGGGCCAGACCAAGGAGGTCCTCGGTACCTCGGCGGCCAACAGGATCGTCGCGAACGTCGTGGCCAAGGAACTCAAGGCGTTCCTGTCGTCCACCAAGCGCGACGCCAAGGCGCAGGCCCGTGCCGTCATGGAGAAGGCCGTCGCCGCGGCCCGAACCCGCATCGCCGCGCGTCAGCACAAGGACGCGCAGCGTCGTAAGACGGCCCTGGAGTCCTCGTCGCTCCCCGCCAAGCTCGCGGACTGCCGCAGTGACGACGTGGAGCGCAGCGAGCTGTTCATCGTCGAGGGCGACTCCGCGCTCGGCACCGCCAAGCTCGCCCGGAACTCCGAGTTCCAGGCCCTGCTGCCGATCCGCGGCAAGATCCTCAACGTTCAGAAGTCGTCCGTGACGGACATGCTGAAGAACGTGGAGTGCGGCGCCATCATCCAGGTCATAGGAGCTGGGTCCGGGCGGACCTTCGACATCGACGCGGCGCGCTACGGCAAGATCATCCTGCTCGTCGACGCCGACGTCGACGGCGCGCACATCCGTACGCTGCTGCTGACGCTGTTCCAGCGCTACATGCGGCCGATGATCGAGGCCGGCCGTGTCTTCGCCGCCGTGCCGCCCCTGCACCGCATCGAGCTGGTCCAGCCGAAGAAGGGCCAGGACAAGTACATCTACACGTACTCGGACCGGGAGCTGCGCGAGACGCTGCTCGAGCTCCAGCGCAAGGGTGTGCGGTACAAGGACTCGATCCAGCGGTACAAGGGGCTCGGCGAGATGGACGCCGACCAGCTCGCGGAGACCACGATGGACCCGCGCCACCGCACGCTGCGCCGGATCAACATCGGCGAGCTGGAGGCGGCGGAGCACGTCTTCGACCTGCTGATGGGCAACGACGTGGCGCCGCGCAAGGAGTTCATCAGCAGCTCCGCGTCGACCCTCGACCGGTCGCGCATCGACATGTAGCGACGAGGGCGGGAGGCAGCGATCGCGCCTCCCGCCACGCAGGTCACCTCATGCGGCTCCACCCACGGGTGGAGCCGCATTTTCCACCCGTGATCCACCCCGGCTCCGATCTCCTGACCTGCTGATTTCCGTAGCGTCGAAGGCGTTGAACCACTTCGCTCCCGACCGCTCCACGGAGGCAGTCATGTCCGGGCTCCCCACCGTCCTGGTGATCGTCGCCGTTGTCGCACTCGTCCTCGTGCGCCAGTTCAAGACCGAGCGCCTGTCCGGCGACCGGAAGTGGTGGCTCCTGCCCGCGATCCTCGCGGTCCTCGCCGTGAAGGACGGCGTGGTGACGGATCCCCACCATGTGACGGGCTCGGTCGTACTGCTTGCCGTCGAGGTGCTGGTGAGCGTGGGCATAGGCATCGGGTGGGCGTTCACGACCCGCGTCTGGACGGACGAGCAGGGCGACGTGTGGACCAAGGGCACCGTCGCGACGGCCGGGGCCTGGCTCGGTGGCGTCGCGGCCCGCGCGTCCGTCGCGGGCGTCGGACTGGCGCTGGGCATCCACCTCGGCAGCTCCAGCCTGATGCTCGGCTTCGCCGTCTCGCTCCTGGTCCGCTCCGGCCTGCTGATGCTGCGGGCCGACCGGGAGCGCCCGGCGTACGTTGGTCCTGTCGCCCGGCCGGCGTGGGAGGACCGTAGGTGATCCGCGGAAACTGGACGGAATGGCCCTCCCGGGAGGCGCTCTCCCGCGAGGGCGTCACCCGCGCCCGGCGGATGCTCGCCCGCACGGTGCGGGTGGTCGTGGTCGCGGTCCTGGTGTGGACCGCCGTGACACAGCGCGATATCAACGACCAGGCGCTGATCCTGGCCCCCGTACTGCTGCTCGCGTGTGTGGCGGCCGCCTGGGCGTTCTTCCGCACCACGCTCGACCATCGGCTGTGGCCCTCTCTCGGGCTGCTGGCGTTCTTGGTGGCGGTCGCCGTACTGGCCCAGTGGGCCGGATTCGTCGGGCCGGCCATCGTGTTGTGGTGCGGCTGCGCGGTCTCCGCGCTGGAGCGACTGCCCCTCGCCGCCTCGGTGCCTGCCACCGCCGTGGCGCTCACGGGGTTCGCGCTGGTCAACGACGACGCCTGGCTGACCACCGCCGTCGTCGCCATCGGGCTCTGCCTTTCCGGGTACGTCCTGCGCCTGGACGCCGAGGCGCGGGGGAGTACGCAGCGGGCCCTGGCGCAGGAGCGCGCCGCGCGTGCCGCCGAGGCCGAGTCGGCGGCGCTCGCCGAGCGGTCGCGGATCGCGCGCGAGATCCACGACGTCCTCGCGCACAGCCTCTCCGCCCAGCTCGTGCATCTCGAGGCCGCCCGGCTCCTCATCGAGCGCGGGGCGGACCGGGACCAGATCCTCGAACGCGTCGTGGCGGCGCGCGGCATGGCCCGGGACGGACTCGACGAGACCCGGCAGGCCCTGTCCGCGCTGCGGGGCGAGATGACACCGCTGGAGGACTTCCTGCGGGAACTGGTCGCGTCCTCGGACGGCGCGACGCTCACGGTGGGCGGTGGGCGTCGCCCCCTGCCCGTCGAGGCGTCCCAGACCGTACGCAGAGTCGCGCAGGAGGCGCTGACGAACGTACGCAAGCACGCGCCGGGCGCGACGACGGACATCCGGCTGGAGTACCGGCCGGGCGAACTGGCCCTGGAAGTACGGGACTCGGGGGCGTCCCGGCCTCACGAGGAGCTCACTGTCAGTGGTGGCGGTTACGGTCTGTTGGGGATGAAGGAGCGCGCCGAATTGTTGGGCGGCACGCTCGAGGTGGGGCCGTACGAGGAGGGTTTCGTGGTCAAGTTGAAGGTTCCCGTATGAGCGGGGCCGAGGCGGGGGCGCGCGCGGGGAAGCCACCGGCCCGCGTGGTGGTGGTCGACGACCAGACGGTGGTGCGCGAAGGCATCGTGATGCTGCTCGGACTGCTGCCCGGGATCGAGGTCGTCGGCTCCGGGGGAGACGGTGAAGAGGCGGTCGCGCTCGTGGCCGAACTGTCCCCGGACGTCGTCCTGATGGACCTTCGCATGCCGCGCTGCGACGGAGCGGAGGCGACCAGACGGATCCGGCAGGAGTACCCGGGCACCCAGGTCGTCATCCTGACCACGTACGCCGACGACGAGTCGCTGTTTCCGGCCCTCAGGGCGGGAGCGCGCGGCTATCTCACGAAGGACGCCGGCGCGGACGAGATCGTCCGGGCGGTGGAGGGCGTGCTGTCCGGTGACGCGGGCCTCTCGCCGAAGATCCAGCGGCGGCTCCTGGAGAGACTGTCGCAGCCCGAGGCCACCGTGCCCGACCCGACAGAGCCACCCGACGGCCTCACGACGCGGGAGGCCGAGGTCCTGGTGCTGATCTCCGACGGCCTGACGAACCAGGAGATCGCCCGGGCGCTGCATGTCTCCACGGCGACGGTGAAGACCCACATCAACAACCTGTTCGCGAAGGCCGGGCTCAAGGACCGCGCCCAGGCCGTCCGTTACGCGTATCGGCACGGACTCGCGAAGCCACCGGGGACGTCCATCACCTAATGGGGTGAAGGGTCTGCGGAGAGCGTCCGGGATCTTCCCGGTCTGTCCATCCTTGGTCCGCGGCCGCAGTGGGCCGCGGACAAGGAGAGTCCGGTGGACAAGCACGACGGGCGCGCGACCGCGCGGCCCAGGGCCGTTGCCACGAGGGGCGGCGGCGATCCCTGGTACGACGAGCCGGACTCGGATTGGGGTGAGTGGCGCGGCCCGGGCGTGCAAGCGGCTGCGGTGCCGGCCCCGGCCGTGCCGTCCGAGCGGAGCGCGGCGGGCGTCTACCTGGAGGTGCAGCGCAGCGCGGCGTTCCAGGAGGTGCGCAGGCGCTACCGGCGGTTCGTCGTCCCGGCGGTCGTGCTCTTCTTCGCCTGGTACGTCGCATACGTCGTGACCGCCACGACGGCGCCCGGACTGATGGCCCAACCGGTCGCGGGCGTCGTGAACGTGGCGATGGTGGCGGGCCTCGGGCAGTTCGCCAGTACGTTCCTGCTGACGTGGCTGTATGTGCGCCATGCGCGGCTGCGTCGCGATCGCGCGGCGCTCGAACTGCGGTGGGAGACACAGGAGATGACGCGCGGACTCGCCGGAAACGCGCGAGTGAACGGTACTGCGCACGGCGAGGGCGGCCAGCGATGACCGGGACGCATCAGACCCTGGCCCTGGTCCTGTTCAGCGTGTTCGTGGCGGTCACGCTCGCCATCACGACCTGGGCGAGCCGCAAACGACACGGTTCGGCGGAGGAGTTCTACGCGGGCGGCCGGCTGTTCTCGCCCATGGAGAACGGATTCGCCATCGCGGGTGACTACATGTCGGCCGCGTCCTTCCTCGGAATCTCCGGGCTGATCGCCCTGTTCGGCTACGACGGACTGCTCTACTCGGTCGGCTTCCTCGTGGCCTGGCTCGTGGTCCTCTTCCTCGTGGCCGAACTGGTGCGCAACTGCGGCCGGTTCACGCTCGCCGACGTCGTCGCCGCCCGGATGCGGGAGCGGCCGGTGCGCATCGCCGCGGGAACTTCCTCGGTGACCGTGTCCGTTCTCTATCTGGTGGCGCAGATGGTGGGCGCGGGAAGCCTGGTCGCGCTGCTGCTGGGGGAGGCGAGTGGCGCCGCGCAGGCCTGGACCGTCGTCGGCGTGGGCGCGCTCATGGTCATCTATGTGTCGATGGGAGGGATGCGGGCCACCACGTGGATCCAGATCGTGAAGGCCGTCCTGCTCATGGGCGGGGCGATCGCCCTGACGGTGCTCGTCCTGGCGCGCTTCCACGGTGACTTCGACCAGCTGCTGCGCACCGCCGCCGCACGCAGCGGGCACGGCTCGGACTTCCTCGTGCCCGGTCTGAAATACGGAGGAAGCTGGACCGCGCGCTTCGACTTCATCAGCCTGGGCCTCGCGCTCGTGCTCGGCACTGCGGGCCTTCCGCACATCCTGTCGCGCTTCTACACCGTGCCGACCGCGCGGGCCGCGCGCCGCTCGGTCGTGTGGTCCATCGGGCTCATCGGCAGCTTCTACCTGATGACGATCGTGCTCGGATTCGGCGCCGCGGCCCTCGTGGGCCCCGATGCCGTACGGGGCTCGAACGCCGCGGGGAACACGGCGGTTCCGCTGCTCGCCCTCGACCTGGGCGGCGGCGAGGACTCCACCGGGGGCACGGTGCTGTTCGCGATCGTCGCCGCGGTCGCCTTCGCCACCATCCTCGCCGTCGTCGCCGGGATCACGCTGGCGTCCTCGGCCTCCGTTGCGCACGATCTGTACGCCTCGCTTCGTAGAGGCGGCCCTGGCGGGAAGCGCGGTGGCAGGCAGTGGAGCGAGGTCGCGGTGGCGCGGGTCGCCGCGGCCGGTGTCGGTGTGCTCGCGATCGGGCTGGGACTGCTGGCGCGGGACCTGAACGTGGCGTTCCTGGTCGGGCTCGCGTTCGCGGTCGCCGCGTCGGCCAATCTGCCCGTGCTGCTCTACTCGCTGTTCTGGCGGGGCTTCACCACGCGGGGCGCCGTGTGGTCGGTGTACGGCGGCCTGGTGCCCGCGCTGGTGCTCGTGGTGCTGTCCCCGGTGGTCTCCGGGAGCCCCACGTCGCTGTTCCCCGGCGTGGACTTCCAGTACTTCCCGCTGGAGAACCCCGGGCTCGTCTCGATCCCGCTCGGCTTCCTCGCGGGCTGGCTGGGCACCGTGACGTCCTCCGAGGAGCCGGACGAGGCCAAGCACGCGGAGACCGAAGTACGGGCGCTGACGGGCGCAGGGGCGGTCTGACACGCCCCTGCGGGGGAGTCGCCGGCGGTCAGCGGGCCGGCAGTCAGCGGCTGGCGGCCCACTCGTAGCGGTGCTCGGGCCGCCCGGTGTCCCCGTACTTCAGGCTCAGCCGCACCCGCCCGGTCCGCTCCAGAAGCTTGAGGTAGCGCTGGGCGGTCTGCCGGCTGAGCCCGGTGACGTCGGCCAACTCCTGTGCCGACAGCGGGCCTTCGGCGGTCATCATCGCCCGGCGGACCAGCTCGGCGGTGGTGGTCGAGTGCCCCTTGGGCAGCTCGGGCGCGGGCCCGGCGGAGAGCGCGCCGAAGATCTGGTCGACCTCCGCCTGCTCCGCCTCGCCCCCGCCGTCGAGGGTGCGCCGCAGCGTCGCGTACGCCTCCAACTTGCCTCGCAGGCCCGCGAACGAGAACGGTTTGACCAGGTACTGCAGCGCCCCGTGGCGCATCGCGGCCTGTACGGTCCCCACGTCGCGCGCCGCGGTCACCATGATCACGTCGATCTGGTGGCCGCGTTCGCGCACCGTCCGGGCGAGCGAAAGACCCGTCCGGTCCGGCAGGTAGTGGTCGAGCAGCACCAGGTCGACGTGGAGCTCCTCGATCCGGTCGAGTGCTTCCGCCGCGTTGTGCGCGGTCGCCGCGACACGGAAGCCAGGAACCTTCGCCACATAGGCGGCGTTGACGTCGGCGACGCGGATGTCGTCGTCCACGACCAGTACGTCGATCATCGGGCCTCCTCGGTCACGTCCGACACGTCCGGTACGTCCACGGTGAGGGCCTCCGGCAGCACGACGACGAACTCGGCGCCCCCGAGGGGCGACCGGGTCACCTCGGCGGTGCCGCCCTGCCGTTCGGCGAACCTGCGCACCAGGGCGAGCCCGATGCCGCGTTTGCCGTGGGCCGGTGGCTCCTTGGTGGACCAGCCTTCCACGAAGACGGTCTCCCGCTGGTCGGCGGGTACGCCCGGCCCGGAATCGCGTACCCGTAGGACCGCACTACGGCCTTCGGCCCGCAGAAGCACCTCCACGCGCGCGTGCTGCCCCGAATCCACGCGCGCGTGCTGCCCCGCACCGGCGGCCGCGTCCAGGGCGTTGTCCACCAGGTTGCCGACGATCGTGACGAGGCCGCGCGGATCGACGAGGCGGTCCGGCAGCCAGGTGTCCCCGGAGATGCCGAACTCCACACCGCGCTCCGCGGCGACGGTCGCCTTGCCCACCATCAGGGCCGACAGCAGCGGGTCCTCGATCCGCTCGGTGATCTGCTCCGCGGTCACCCGGCGGGCCCCCGCCACCTCGCCGACGAAGTCCACGGCCTCCTCGTACATCTCCAGCTCAAGAAGGCCCAACAACGTATGCATGCGGTTCGCGTGTTCGTGGTCCTGCGCGCGCAGGGCGTCGATCAGGCCGCGCGTGGAGTCGAGTTCGCGGCCCAGCTGCTCCAGCTCGGTGCGGTCGCGCAGGGTGGCGACCGCGCCGCCGTCGTCGGTGGGCATCCGGTTCGCGACCAGGACGCGCTGCCCGCGCACCGTGAGCAGGTCGGTCCCGGAGACGTGCCCCGCGAGCACGTCCGTCGTACGCCCCGCCCCGAGTGCCTCGTCCAGCGGCCGTCCGATCACCTTCGCGTCCACGCCGAGCAGCCGCTGCGCCTCGTCGTTGAGCAGGCGTATCCGCCCGCCGCGGTCCAGCGCCACGACGCCCTCGCGGATGCCGTGCAGCATGGCCTCGCGCTCGGCCAGGAGCGCCGAGATGTCCGAGAAAGCCAGGTCACGGGTCTGCCGCTGGACCCGTCTCGAGATCAGATAGGCGGCGAGCGCCCCGACGGCCAGGGCCCCTCCGGCGTACGCGAACAGGCCCGGGATGGCGTGGATGAGGCGCGCGCGGACGCTGTCGTACTCGATGCCGACCGAGACGGCTCCCACGATGGCCCCGTCCGCGGCCCTCAGCGGCACTTTGCCGCGCGCGGAGCGGCCGAGCGTCCCCTCGTCGATCTCCATGACCGCGCGGCCCGCCAGCGCCGCGCTGGGGTCCGTCGACACGACGTGCCCGATCCGGCCGCGATCGGTGTGCGACCAGCGGACGCCTTCACGGTTCATGATCACGACGTACTCGGCGCCGCTGGCCCGGCGGATCCGCTCCGCCGCGGCCTGCACGGGACCGTCCCCGCTCGGCCGTGAGGAACGCAGCTCCTCGGCGATCCGGGGCTCCGCCGCCGTGGTCTGCGCGATGGCCAGAGCCCGCCGCATCGCCTGGTCGTCGAGCTGGTCGCTCAGCGGCGCCAGGAAGAGCCCCGTCGCCAGCACCGCCACTCCCGCGGCGATCGCCACCTGCATCAGCAGGACCTGGGCGAACACCCGTCTAGGGAGGCCGAAGCGCAGGCGGCGGGCAGGGGAAGTGGAGCTCATGGCTCAGAACGGTACGGGCCCGTCGGCGCTGGTCGAAGGCCTTTGTGGCGCGGATCTCCCCGCCGCCTCCGACCGGGAGCGCTCCGGTCAGCCGCGCAGGGCGGAAGCCTCACGCACAGCGACGACATCCATACGGGCCGGCGAGCCGAGCGCGGCGCCACAGCTCTCCGGCCGGGGCGGGAGCGAGGCACCGCGGGCGACCACGACGGTCCAGCGGCGGCCGTCCATGTGGGCGATCGTCACGTCCCAGTACGCGTTGTCCACGAGCGCATCAACAGATGGATCGGTTGGTGGATCCATCGATGCCGTGTGTACGACGCTCAGGACACCGGCACGGTGCTCGCCGGTCGTCCGGCGCACGGCGAGCTCGGCGGCCTGTCCCGGACGGTCCCAGGCGGAATTGCCACGGCAGCCATCGAGCACGATCCGGTCCGAGCGCACCGCATGAAGGACCTCTTTGACGTCGGCGGCCGAGGATCTTCCGTAGGCGTAGCCGTAGGGCAGCACCAGGAGAGTGGGGGAGAAGCGGTGGCCGCCCAGGTGCGTGATTTCCCAGACGCCCTCTCCTCCGGAGGAGGCGAGTTCGGAGGCCAGGGGCCGTCCCAGAAGCGCGCAGCACCGGTCGCGCTTCCCGTTCGTGCAGACGAAGGCGAGGGGCTCGCCTTCGTAAGGGGCGCCGAAGCCGCCGTGCCGCCCCGCCCCCAAGGCGGCGAAGTCGAGCCCCAGAAGCTCTTCGGGAGCCGCGACTGTGGTGCTGCGCAGCCAGGTCTTTCCCGGGACTGTGTGGGCCACGTACACCTGGTGGCGCTGCGAGGCGTGGTGGTCCGCGTGCCGGCCCGGACGGCGCACGAGGGCGACGCGCACTCCCGTGCCGTCCGCTGCAGCCTCCAGGGCGCGGCCCACTTCGGGGTCGAGATGACTGGAGACCAGGGCCTTCGCGCCCCACGGACCCGGCTGCTCGATCAGCAGCCAGGTGCGCGCGGTGGCCGCCGTCCCGGCCAGAGGTTCCTCAAGATCCCGCGAGGCGGTCGTGCACGTATTCACAGCGGCGACCCTAACCCCGCCCGGTCACTCCGCCGCGGAAACCGACGGCAGAGGCTGCGGCGGGCGGGGGCCTACGTAGTGTCCCGTCGGCCGCATACGAAGAGGGCGTTCGTCGTACTCCTCCAGGGCGTGCGCGATCCAGCCCGTCGTGCGTGCGACGGCGAAGATCGTCTCGCCTGCTTCCGCCGCCATCCCGAACGACGCAGTGAAGGCCGCTAGGGCCAGGTCCACATTGGCGTGCAGGTCCGTGTGGCGGGCAGTGGTCGCCACGACGTCGCGGGCTGCCGCCAGGGCGGGACGCGCCTTCGGGAGTTCCTCCAGCGCCGCGAACAGCGCCTGTGCGCGCGGGTCCTCGCCCTGGTAGAGGCGGTGGCCGAGCCCGGGCACGCGGCGGCCCGAACGCAGCTCGTCGGCCACCACGGAGCCCGCGCTGCCCCGGTCGAGGACGTCCAGCAGCATCCGGTGGGCCAGACCGCTCGCCGCCCCGTGCAACGGCCCCTCCAGGACGCCCAGGCCCGCCGAGACGGCGGCGTAGGTGTGCGCCCGCGCGGACGCGGCGACGCGCACCGCGAGCGTCGAGGCCGCAAGGTCGTGATCGACCAACAGGGCAAGAGCCATGTCCAGGACGCGCAGTGACGCCTCGTCGGGCTCCGTGTAGGTCAGCCGCCCCCACAGGCGCTGGGCGATCGGCGCGCCGTCCACGTACGTCGTTCGTACGAGGGGCAGCGCGGCCGCGAGGGTAGGGATGAGGGACCGGGCGGCGCCGAGCACGGAGTCCTCGGACAGGTCGTAGCGCAACGGGTCGGCCGTCGCCGCGGCAACGGCCGCCACCCGCAACCGGTCAATGGGGCTGCTGAGTTCGGGCAGGGCGGCCATGGCCTTGCGGGCCGCGGAGAGCGATTCCTTGGGGGCGGTGAACCGGGCGCCGGGGCGCAGCCTGCCCGTCCACAGCCACTCCGCGACCTCCTCGTACGAGTGGCGGGCCGCGAGCTGTACCGCGTCGACCCCCCGGAAGAAGTACCGGTCGTCGTCGATGAGGGTGATCCGCGTGCGTACCGACAGCTCGCCCGTGCTCGAACCGGCCGTGGTCTCCCGTCTGTTGCGGCGGGCGAGTGCCTCGACCTCGGCGGCGTCGAAGGTGCTGCCGCGTGTGTTCTCCCCGCGCCTGCTGGTGAGCTGCCCGCGGCTCACATACGCGTACACCGTCTCGGGCTTCACGCCGAGAAGCTCGGCGGTCTCCTTGGTGGTCAGGCGGCGGGCCCGCTGCGTCGGTGCAGGTTCTTGATCCCTCATGCGCGTCACCGTATCCGGATCGCCATGCATTGATTCAATCAATATTGACAGTTATTGAGTCAAGCATGGACAGTCGAATCAAGTCCAGGGAGGAAACATGCCGATCAACGGGAGCACGGCCGCCACGGCCGTCGACGTACCACGCGGGCTCGCCGGTGTCGTCGTCACCGACACCGAACTCGGGGACGTCAGGGGGCGAGAGGGCTTTTACCACTACCGCCAGTACTCTGCTGTCGAGCTCGCGGAAACCCGCGGTTTCGAGGACGTGTGGCACTTGATGCTGCATGGCGAACTGCCCGGCGCCGAGCGGTCCGTGGCCTTCGCGCGGGAGACCGCCGCTCAGCGCGGGCTGCCCGAGGACGTGCGGGCCGCGCTGCCGGCGATCGCCCGGGCCGGTGCGGTCTCGGGGCCGCTCGCCGGGCTGCGGACGGCGCTCTCGCTGTTCGGTGCTTCTCGCGGCTTTCGGCCCGTGTACGACATCGACCCGGACCGGCGGCGCGCGGATGCGGTGGCGGCGACGGCTGTGGTCCCCACGATGCTCACCGCACTGCACCGGCTCGGTGAGGGGCTCGAGCCCGTGGAGCCGCGCGAGGACCTCTCGTACGCGGCCAACTACCTGTACATGTTGACGGGTTCGGAGCCCGACCCCGCGCATGCACGAGCCATCGAGCAATACCTGATCTCAACCATTGATCACGGATTCAATGCGTCAACGTTCACGGGGCGTGTCATCGCGTCGACCGGGGCGGATGTCGCGGCCTCTCTGGTCGGGGCGGTCGGAGCGTTGTCCGGGCCGCTGCACGGCGGAGCGCCCAGCCGTGCGCTCGACACCCTGGACGCGATCGGCACACCGGACCGCATCGACTCCTGGATCCGGGAGCGGGTGCTCGCGGGCGAGCGGATCATGGGCTTCGGTCACCCCGTCTACCGCACGGAGGACCCGCGCTCGCGCATGCTGCGCGGAATCGCGGAGCGGTTCGGTGGTCCGCTGGTGGAATTCGCGGTTCAGGTCGAGCGCCAGGTGGAGGCGATCCTCGCGGAGCTGAAGCCGGGGCGCGAGCTGCACACGAACGTGGAGTTCTACGCGGGCGTGGTCATGGAGCTGTGCGGCCTGCCACGCGCCATGTTCACGCCGACGTTCGCGGCGGCCCGGGTCGTCGGCTGGAGCGCCAACATCCTTGAGCAGGCGGAGGATACAAAGATCATCCGACCTGCGGCACGGTACGTGGGGGTGGAGCCGCCGGTGGCGGTGCCGCTCGTCGTCTGACGGGTGCGGTGGAGGCCCGGCGGGAGTTGCTGCCGGGCCTCGGACGCGGTCGTGGCGTATGTCGCCGACGGCTGTCAGTCGTCCGGGATGTCCCCCTTGGCGCGCACCAATGTCTCCCGGTTCACGATGACGATGCGCTCGTAGTCGGCGACCCCGGCGTCCGGGGGGAGTTCGCCTTTGAGGTCCGCGGTGGCCTCCGTGCCGATCACAGCGAAGTTTCCGTCGCTGAGTTCGAAGACATCGGGGCAGGTGGCGCCGGAACTGCTTCCGCGTGCGCTCGGGGGCACCCCGATGCGGCGTACGATCTTCAAGGGAACCGGATTCCTTCTCGGGGCGACGTTACGCCGCTGAATTGGTGCGCCTCATGAGGCGTTGCTTCGCAACACTAGCCCGCCTCATGAGGCGTGAGGATACCGATTCGCCTGTCGCCAGGGGGAGTTGTTGCGCAACTTCACCGCTTCGGGGGAACCCTGTCAGTCTGACGGTGGTTCGCCCACCACCCACCATTCCTCCGTGTCCGCGGCGGCCTCGATCTCGTGGAACAACGCCTCTGCCATGCGGCCGATCTCTGCCTCGCTGGACGAGGGGTCCAGGGAGGCGCGGTGGGCACGGGTGGCCTCCCAGTACTCGCGCATGTACGGGCTCTGGAACAGCTCCCGAAGGATGCCGAACAGTTCGCGCTGGTCGTGCAGGCCGGACTCGTAGTTGTGGAAGGCGTTGACGTACCAGAGGTTGGCGTACATGAACTGGCGCCGCTTCTGCGGGGTGAGTTCCAAGCCGTAGTTGTCGATCACGACCGCCAACGCGGGGTCATCGATCGCCTTGCTCAGCAACTCCCAGTGCATGCGCTGCTGATGCGCTCGAGCCAGGCGGTGGCGCTCCCTCGCGGATCGCTTCGTTTCAGGGCCGAAGCGATGCCACAGATGTGTCGCGGTGCCACCTGCGAGTCCGCCCACGGCAGCGGCGACTACCGTCCGGCATATCCCTTGACTCTGTGTGGTCATGTCAACCCCCGATTCAGGCGACCGTGCGCCGGTCGTCGGATGAGGGGCGACGGGGAAGGAAACCGGCGGCGGTGGGCGGCGCGCTTGCCGACTCCCAGGGTGCCGAGCGGCTCTGATCGGCGGGAGGCGGAGAGGAGGCGCACGGGTGGATGCTCAGTTCGCGAAAACCGGCGCCATGTCCAACGTGTGCCCAGCGGGCGCCGTTAGCAATCGTTCACTTCGCGGCCTTTCCGCCCGCTCGTATCCTGGGGCGGCATTCATTCTTCGTACGAGAGCCGGACCCCGAACCGGCGTGCGCTGCGGCGCACGACGCGGCGCGATCCGGTGTGAGAGAGGTCGCGTTGAGCAAGGCCAGCCCGCAGCAGATCCCCGTCGTCGTCCTCGCCGGCTTTCTGGGTTCGGGGAAGACGACCTTGCTCAATCATCTGCTGCACCGCAGCGGGGGCACCCGGATCGGGGCGATCGTCAACGACTTCGGGTCGATCGAGATCGACGCCATGGCGGTCGCCGGACAACTGGGCGACTCGACGGTCTCGCTCGGCAACGGGTGCCTGTGTTGTGCGGTGGATGCCAGTGAACTTGACGTGTATCTGGATAAGTTGACTCGGCCCGTCAATGACGTGCATGCCATTGACGTCATCGTGATCGAGGCCAGTGGCATCGCTGAGCCTCAAGAACTCGTGCGCATGGTGCTGGCCAGCGACAACCCGCGGATCGTGTACGGAGGGTTGATCGAGGTCGTCGACACCGCCGAGTTCGACGCCACCCGCCAGAAGCACCCCGAGGTGGAGCGGCACCTGGGGATCGCGGACCTCGTCGTGGTGAACAAGGGCGATCGCGTCGGCCCTGACGAGCGCGAGCGGGTCCTGGGTGCCGTGCGGGCCGTAGCCGGGCGGGCCGCCGTCGTGTCCGCGTCGTACGGGCGCATCGACCCGGCGCTGCTCTTCGACTGCCGCCCCACCGAGGAGCGGATCGGGCAGCTGTCCTTCGATGATCTGCACAGGCATGACGGCAATGGCGATGGTGATGGCGACGATGGCGAGGGTGGCGACCAGGGCGGCAGTCACGCCGCGCATGACACACATCTCCACGCCGCCTACGACAGCGTCGCGTTCACCTCCGAAGTGCCCATGGACCCCCGCCGGCTGATCGCGTTCCTCGACAGCAGGCCCGAGGGGCTCTACCGCATCAAGGGATATGTCGACTTCGGCGCGGGCGACACCGGCAACCGGTACGCCGTGCATGCCGTGGGGCGCTTCCTGAGGTTCTACCCGGAGCCGTGGCCGAGCGGCGAGGAGCGCCTCACCCAGCTCGTCCTGATCGGATCCGGCATCGACGCGACCGACCTCGGCAAGCAGCTCGACGCCGCCAAGAGCGACGCCCCACACACCGTGGACGAGCAGGGCATGTGGGGCGTTCTCCGCTACGTGCAGGACAAGGGCGAGGCGGAGGAGGTCGCGGACTACGTCGACCCCGAGGCGGACCTCGCTCCTGCCCCGCTCCCGCGTTCCTAGATCGGGCCGGCCGTCGCCGCCACCGTCTTCGGCAGCGACACGCCCGAACCGTCTCGGCGCGGGTCCATCTCGGGCAGCTCGGCCGGCGTGCCGTTCTTCTGCGCAGCACGCGCGGGTGCCGGGCCGGCCCAGGCCAGGCTCAGGCAGTCCTCACCCTTCAGGAAGCGCTGGCAGCGGACACCGCCCGTGGCACGCCCCTTCCTCGGGTACTGGTCGAACGGCGTCAGCTTGGCCGTCGTCTGCACCGAGTCGTCCAACGTGCCGCGCGAGCCGGCCACGGTGAACACCACCGCGTCGACCGCCGGGTCGATCGTGGTGAACGAGATGACCTTCGCTCCAGTCGCCAGCTTCACGCCGGACATGCCGCCCGCCGCGCGGCCCTGCGGGCGCACGATGGAGGCCTGGAAGCGCAGCAGCTGTGCGTCGTCCGTGATGAAGACCAGGTCTTCCTCACCGGTGCGCAGCTCCGCGGCGCCGACGATGCGGTCACCGTCCTTGAGGGTGATGACCTCCAGCTCCTCCTTGTGGGACGGATAGTCGGGCACCACGCGCTTCACGATGCCCTGTTCGGTGCCGATCGCCAGGCCGGGCGAGGACTCGTCCAGGGTCATGAGACACACGACCGTCTCGTCAGCCCCCAGGGAGGAGAGGAACTCGGAGACCGGGGCGCCTCCCGAGAGGTTCGGTGCGGAGGCCGAGTCCGGGAGCTGTGGCAGGTCGACCACGTTCAGGCGCAGCAGGCGTCCTTCGGACGTGACGACGCCGATCTCGCCGCGTGCCGTGGCGGGGACCGAGGAGACGATCACGTCGTGCTTTGTGCGCTTGGTGCCTTCACCTTCGGTGAAGGGATCGCCGTTCGCCGTACGGGCGAGCAGCCCGGTCGAGGAGAGCAGCACACGGCACGGGTCGTCGGCGACCTGGAGCGGAACCGCCGACACCGGGGCGCCCGCCGACTCCAGGAGCACCGTGCGCCGGTCGTCGCCGAACTTCTTCGCCACGGCGGCCAGTTCGGAGGAGACCAGCTTGCGCAGTTCGGAGTCGGAATCGAGGATGCCGGTCAGCTCGTCGATCTCGCCGTTGAGCTTGTCGCGCTCCGCGTCCAGCTCGATGCGGTCGAACTTGGTGAGGCGGCGCAGCGGCGTGTCCAGGATGTACTGCGTCTGGATCTCGCTCAGCGAGAAGCGCTCGATCAGGCGCTCCTTGGCCTGCGCGCTGTTGTCGCTGGAGCGGATGATGCGGATGACCTCGTCGATGTCCACCAGGGCGACGAGGAGGCCCTCCACCAGGTGGAGCCGGTCCTGCTTCTTGCTGCGGCGGAACTCGCTGCGGCGGCGCACCACGTCGAAGCGGTGGTCCAGGTAGACCTCGAGGAGTTCCTTGAGGCCGAGGGTGAGCGGCTGACCGTCCACCAGCGCCACGTTGTTGATGCCGAAGGACTCCTCCATGGCCGTCAGCTTGTAGAGCTGCTCCAGGACGGCCTCCGGCACGAAGCCGTTCTTGATCTCGATGACCAGGCGCAGGCCGTGCTCGCGGTCCGTGAGGTCCTTGACGTCGGCGATGCCCTGGAGCTTCTTGGAACCGACCAGTTCCTTGATCTTCGAGATGACCTTCTCGGGGCCGACCGCGAAGGGCAGCTCGGTGACGACGAGGCCCTTGCGGCGCGGCGTCACGTTCTCCACGGAGACCGTCGAGCGGATCTTGAACGTGCCGCGGCCCGTCTCGTACGCGTCCCTGACGCCGGACAGGCCGACGATCCGGCCGCCCGTCGGCAGGTCGGGCCCCGGAACGTACTTCATGAGCGTGTCGAGGTCGGCGCCCGGGTGCCGGATCAAGTGCCGCGCGGCGGCGATCACTTCACCCAGGTTGTGCGGCGCCATGTTGGTCGCCATGCCGACCGCGATGCCCGACGCGCCGTTCACCAGCAGGTTCGGGTACGCCGCCGGGAGGACGAGCGGCTCCTGCTCCTGGCCGTCGTAGTTCGCGACGAAGTCGACCGTGTTCTCGTCGATCGACTCCGTCATGAGGGTCGCGGCGGCGTCCGGGCGGCACTCGGTGTAACGCATGGCGGCCGGGCGGTCGTCATTGCCCAGGGAGCCGAAGTTCCCGTGCCCGTCCACCAGCGGGACGCGCATGGAGAACGGCTGGGCGAGGCGCACCAGGGCGTCGTAGATCGACGAGTCGCCATGGGGGTGCAACTTACCCATGACCTCGCCGACCACGCGGGCGCACTTCACGTAGCCGCGCTCGGGGCGCAGGCCCATCTCGTTCATCTGGTAGACGATCCGACGGTGGACGGGCTTCATCCCGTCGCGGGCGTCGGGCAGGGCGCGTGAGTAGATGACCGAGTACGCGTACTCCAGGTAGGAGCCCTGCATTTCGTCGACCACGTCGACGTCGAGGATCTTCTCCTCGAAGTCGTCGGGCGGCGGGGTCTTCGTGCTGCGGCGGGCCATCGCTGCTGCGGCTCCTTCACCTACAAGAACGGTTACATGAACGGGAACTGTCGCGGACCATTGTGGACCGCCGCACTGACAACGCCGCTCGCGGCCCTTCAGTACCGGGTGTCGCGCGGCCCCCAGAGGGCCGCCTGCTCGCTCACGGCGTAGCCCCGGCGGGAACTTCGCCAGGTGCCAGCACGCTTGCATACAGTGGCAGCACTCGCAGCAGTTCAGTGTTCCAGGACTTGGTTCCATGACCTGGTTCCAGGACCTGCCGCAGTCCAGAGCTCACCGCGAATTCGCGTTGCACCGCGATCGAAGGGACGTACATGCCCATGGGTCACACGGCCACCGCCGAGGCCGGCTCCGGCGGCCTGACAGCGACCGAGCACCGGCTGGCCAACGGCCTGCGCGTGGTGCTCTCCGAGGATCACCTGACCCCGGTCGCGGCGGTCTGCCTCTGGTACGACGTCGGCTCGCGCCACGAGGTCAAGGGCCGTACGGGCCTGGCTCACCTCTTCGAGCACCTGATGTTCCAGGGCTCGAAGCAGGTGCACGGCAACGGGCACTTCGAGTTCGTCCAGGGCGCGGGCGGCTCGCTCAACGGTACGACGAGCTTCGAGCGCACCAACTACTTCGAGACCATGCCCGCCCACCAGCTGGAGCTCGCGCTGTGGCTTGAGGCCGACCGCATGGGCTCGCTCCTCACGGCCCTCGACGACGAGTCGATGGAGAACCAGCGGGACGTCGTGAAGAACGAGCGGCGTCAGCGCTACGACAACGTGCCCTACGGCACGGCGTTCGAGAAGCTGACCGCTCTCATGTACCCCGAGGGGCACCCGTACCACCACACGCCCATCGGCTCCATGGCCGACCTGGACGCGGCCACCCTCGAAGACGCGCGGAACTTCTTCCGCACCTACTACGCGCCCAACAATGCGGTGCTGTCGATCGTCGGCGACATCGACCCGGAGCGGACGCTGGCCTGGGTCGAGCGCTACTTCGGCTCCATCCCCGGCCACGACGGCAAGCCCGCCCCGCGCGACGGTGCCCTCCCGGAGGCCATCGGCGAGCAGCAGCGCGAGGTCGTCGAGGAGGAGGTCCCGGCGCGCGCCCTGATGTCGGCCTACCGGCTCCCGCAGGACGGCACGCGCGCGTGCGACGCCGCCGACCTCGCCCTCACCGTCCTTGGCGGCGGCGAGTCCTCGCGCCTGTACAACCGGCTCGTACGCCGTGACCGCACCGCCGTGGCGGCCGGTTTCGGCCTGCTGCGCCTCGCCGGAGCGCCCTCCCTGGGCTGGCTGGACGTGAAGACCTCCGGAGACGTCGAGGTGCCGGTCATCGAGGCCGCCGTCGACGAGGAGCTCGCCCGGTTCGCCGAGGAGGGCCCGAGCCCCGAGGAAATGGAGCGCGCCCAGGCCCAGTTGGAGCGCGAGTGGCTGGACCGCCTGGGCACGGTCTCCGGGCGCGCCGACGAGCTGTGCCGCTACGCCGTCCTGTTCGGCGACCCGCAGCTCGCCCTGACCGCCGTGGGGCGTGTCCTGGACGTGACCGCCGAGGAGGTCCAGGAGATCGCCAAGGCGCGCCTGCGTCCCGACAACCGCGCGTCCCTCGTGTACGAGCCGACCGCGCCCGCCGACACCGAGAACGCCGAGATCGCCGAGGAGGCGGGCCAGTGACCGAGCAGCTCGCGAACATGGACTTCCACCCGCGGCCGCAGGCGGGCGAGCCCAAGCCCTGGGCGTTCCCGGCCCCGGAGCGCGGCGCGCTCCCCAACGGCCTGACGGTGCTGCGCTGCCACCGGCCGGGACAGCAGGTCATCGCCGTTGAGGTGCACCTGGACGCGCCGCTGGACGCCGAACCGAAGGGGCTCGACGGCGTCGCGACGATCATGGCGCGTGCCTTCAACGAAGGCACCGACAAGCACTCCGCCGAGGAGTTCGCCGCCGAGCTGGAGCGCTGCGGCGCCACGATGGACGCGCACGCCGACCACCCCGGCGTCCGTGCCTCCCTCGAAGTGCCGGCCTCCCGCCTCTCCAAGGGCCTCGCCCTCCTGGCCGACGCCCTGCGGGCCCCCGCCTTCGACGACAGCGAGATCGAGCGCCTCGTCCGCAACCGCCTGGACGAGATCCCGCACGAGGCCGCGAATCCGGCCCGGCGTGCCGCCAAGGAGCTCTCCAAGCAGCTCTTCCCGGCCGACGCGCGCGTGTCGCGCCCGCGCCAAGGCACCGAGGAGACCGTCTCCGCCATCGACGCGGCGGCCGTGCGCGCCTTCTACGACCGGCACGTACGCCCCGCCACCGCCACGGCTGTCGTCGTGGGCGATCTGACGGGCATCGACCTGGACGCCCTCCTCGCCGACACGCTCGGCGCCTGGACCGGCGACACCGCCGAGCCGCGCCCCGTGCCGCCGGTCGTCGCCGACGACACGGGCCGTGTGGTCATCGTGAACCGCCCGGGCGCCGTGCAGACGCAGTTGCTCATGGGCCGGGTCGGGCCGGACAAGCACGACCGTGTGTGGGCCGCGCAGGTCCTCGGCACGTACTGCCTGGGCGGCACCCTCACGTCGCGCCTGGACCGCGTCCTGCGCGAGGAGAAGGGCTACACCTACGGAGTGCGCTCCTTCGCCCAGGTGCTGCGCTCCGCGCCCGACGGCAGCGGCGCCGCGATGCTCGCCATCAGCGGCTCGGTGGACACTCCGAACACCGGGCCCGCGCTCGACGACCTGTGGAAGGTCCTGCGCACGCTGGCGGCCGAGGGGCTCACGGATGCCGAACGGGACACCGCCGTACAGAACTTGGTGGGTGTGGCCCCGCTCAAGTTCGAGACCGCGGCGGCCGTCGCGAGCACCCTCGCCGACCAGGTCGAGCAGCACCTGCCGGACGACTTCCAGGCGCAGGTGTACCGGCAACTGGCCGCCACGGGCACCGTGGAGGCCACGGCCGCCGTCGTGAGCGCGTTCCCGGCGGACCGCCTGGTGACGATCCTGGTGGGTGACGCCGCGCAGATCGAGGAGCCGGTCAAGGCGCTCGGCATCGGCGAAGTCACGGTGGTCGAGAGCTGAGTCCGTCTTCCGCGACACACCACGAAGCCCCGGCGCCGGCATCGGCCGCCGGGGCTTCGTGGCGTCGGTCACGATCATCTTCAATCACCACACGCGCGCAAATGTCCGAATTGATGTGGTGGTTGCCTGTCTGCCCTGTGGCGTGCACTACAAAAGCCGGGTTCTGTTTGTCGATCCAAAGACGGCCCGCTTAGCGTTCCCTCCGGCTGTCCGCCAGACGTACGTCGCGCCCGCGACACCGGACAGTCATCGCCGAGTCCCCATGGTGCGAGCCAGGGGAGCCGGGGACCCACCGAAGTCCCTGGGGTGAATCGGGCGCTCTTCTCGTAAGGGGAGGGGGCCTGTAGGAGACCTTCCTGCTCCGAACCCGTCAGCTAACCCGGTAGGCGAGAAGGAAGGAAAGGACCAGCCACTTCATGGCGTTCACCCGTGCCACCGGGAAGCACCGCCGTCCCAGCCGCCTGACGCGTACCACCGCTCAGGTCGCCGGCGTCGCCGCGATCACCACGACGGGCGTGGTGGGCGGCCTCGCCGCCCCCGCCCTCGCCGCCGACGCCGCGGCAGCCCCGCACGATGGCCTCACGCAGGCCGTCGCCATCGGCGACTCCCTGGCCGAGCAGATCGACGCGCAGGCCACCGCGCAGCAGAAGGCCGCCGCCAAGGCGAAGGCCGAGGCCGAGGCCAAGAAGAAGGCCGAGGAGGCCAAGCGCAAGGCCGAGGCGGAGGCCAAGAAGCGGGCCGCCGAGAAGGCCGAGAAGGAGCGCGAGGCCAAGGAGCGCGCCGCCCGCGAGGCCGAGCGCAAGCGCCTGAACAGCTTCGTGTCGCCGATCTCCGGCTCGTACGTCTCCACCGCCTACCAGGCCGGCAGCGGACTGTGGTCCTCCGGCAGCCACACCGGCATCGACTTCCACGCCTCCAGCGGCACTTCGGTGCACGCGGTCGGCATGGGCACCGTCGTCGAGGCCGGCTGGGGCGGCTCGTACGGCAACAACGTCGTGATCAAGATGAAGGACGGTACGTACACCCAGTACGGTCACCTGTCCTCGATCGGCGTCTCCGTCGGCCAGGACGTCACCCCCGGCCAGCAGATAGGCCTCTCCGGGGCCACCGGCAACGTCACGGGCCCGCACCTCCACTTCGAGGCCCGCACCGGCCCCGACTACGGCTCGGACATCGACCCCGTCGCGTACCTGCGCCAGCACGGTGTGAACGTCTGACCCGTCAGGCACACTCCACGAAAGCCCCGGCTCACCGAGCCGGGGCTTTCGCGTGCGCGGGTCCGCACTGTCCAAAAAATATCCCTGGATTCAGTTCCCTCGTCGGAAATTCAACTCCGGTGGAATAGAGTCTCCGGGTAAACGTTCCGGCCACGTGTCATTCGCGCTTGACCGGGCGTCAATCGGCCGCGTATCGCGGGCATTGAGGCGGAGGTCGAGTCATGCGCATTCCCGCGCAGTCGGTATGCACAGCGATCCGCGACGACATCGTCGCCGGCGTCTACGAGCGCGGCGGCAGGCTCACCGAGGAACTGCTCGCGCGTCGCTACGGGGTCTCGCGCGTGCCCGTCCGCGAGGCGCTGCGCACCCTGGAGGCGGAGGGGTTCGTCGTCACGCGCAGGCACGCGGGCGCGTGCGTGGCCGAACCCACCGAGCGGGAGGCGGCCGACCTCCTGGAGATCCGCATGCTGCTCGAACCCATGGGCGCCGCCCGCGCCGCGCAGCGCCGCACCGAGGCCCACCTCAAAGTGCTGCGTGGCCTGGTCAGGCTGGGGCAGGAGCGCTCCCGGCGGGGCCAGAGCGAGGATCTGCGCTCCCTCGGCAGCTGGTTCCACGAGACGCTCGCACAGGCCTCCGGCAGCCCCGGTCTGATCACCCTGCTCACCCAGCTCCGCCACAAGATCGCCTGGATGTACACCGTGGAGAGCCCGGCCCGGCCGGCCGAGTCCTGGGCCGAGCACGGCGCCATCGTCGACGCCGTGGCGCGCGGCGACGCGGAGCGCGCCCGCGCCCTGGCCACCCTGCACGCGGAGCGCGCGACGGCCGCCCACAGGCTGCGCGTCCCCCGCGCGGGCGAGCATGTGAGGACTTCGCAACATGCAGTCAACACGGTGGGGCGCCAGGTTTAACAACGGCGCCGTATACAAAGAAGTGCACTATTCGGTGAATGGGTTGAACAGGGTGCGGATGAATTCCCGCTGCCTTTTTCCTGCCGTCCAATTCACGCCGCAATAGCGAACGAAAAAGCCGCGCGCCCCGAAGGGGAACGCGCGGCTTGGCCGTACTGCTTTTTGTCTTTGTGTCAGACGGTCTCGGGAAGCTCCTCGAGCCCCTCGGCGACCAGCTTCGCCAGACGGTCGAGCGCGGCGTCCGCACCCTCGGCGTCGGAAGCCAGCACGATCTCCTCGCCGCCTTGCGCGCCCAGGCCGAGCACGGCCAGCATGGAGGCGGCGTTGACGGGGTTGCCGTCGGCCTTGGCGATCGTCACGGGAACGCCGGCGGCCGTGGCAGCGCGGACGAAGATGGAAGCGGGGCGGGCGTGGAGGCCCTCGGCCCAGCCGACGTTGACGCGGCGCTCAGCCATGTGATGCTGCCCTTCAGGTGTCTCACGGTTGTCTAGACCAGTGTTCCATATCGGATGGCGTGCGTGACGCGGACCCAGGTCCCCACCGGCACGGCCCTTCGGTCCTCCATAGGGTGCCCTCCGTACGCACGGGCCGCGACCCGTACGACCGACCGCCGTCTGTCGGTGCCCGGCCCTACCCTTGCGGCATGGAGACCCCGTCGGACCGCCATGCGTACCCCGCCCACTGGGAGGCCGACGTGGTGCTGCGCGACGGCGGCACCGCGCGGATCAGGCCCATCACGACCGCGGACGCCGAGCATCTGACCAGCTTCTACGAGCAGGTCTCGGACGAGTCGAAGTACTACCGCTTCTTCGCGCCCTACCCCCGCCTGTCCGCCAAGGACGTGCACCGCTTCACCCATCACGACTACGTGGACCGAGTCGGTCTCGCGGTCACGGTGGGCGGCGAGTTCATCGCCACGGTGCGCTACGACCGGATCAACGAGCAGGGCATGTCGGCGACCGCGCCCGCCGACGAGGCGGAGGTCGCCTTCCTCGTGCAGGACGCCCACCAGGGCCGGGGCGTCGCCTCCGCCCTCCTGGAGCACATCGCGGCCGTCGCCCGCGAGCGCGGCATCCGCCGGTTCGCCGCCGAGGTGCTGCCCGCCAACAGCAAGATGATCAAGGTGTTCCGGGATGCCGGATACACGCAGAAGCGCAGCTTCGAGGACGGCGTCGTCCGCCTGGAGTTCGACATCGAGCCCACGGAGGCCTCGCTCGCGGTGCAGCACGCGCGCGAGCAGCGCGCCGAGGCCCGCTCGGTGCAGCGCCTGCTCGCCCCCGGCTCCGTCGCCGTGATCGGCGTGGGACGTGCGGCCGGAGGAGTGGGCCGCAGCGTTCTCGACAACCTGAAGGACGCGGGCTTCACCGGACGCCTGTACGCGGTGAACCAGGCGTTCGGGGACGACGTCACCGAGATCGACGGCGTGCCCGCCCACCGCTCCGTACGCGACATCGACCCGGCGGAGGCGGTCGACCTGGCCGTCGTGGCCGTGCCCGCCCCGGACGTCCCCGAGGTCGTCGCCGAGTGCGGCGAGCGCGGCGTACAGGGCCTCGTCGTGGTCTCCGCCGGCTACGCGGAGAGCGGGGACGAGGGCCGCGAGCGCCAGCGCGCCCTGGTCCGCCAGGCCCGCAGCTACGGAATGCGCATCATCGGGCCGAACGCCTTCGGGGTCGTCAACACGTCACCGGACGTACGGCTCAACGCCTCGCTCGCCCCCGAGATGCCGCGCCCCGGGCGCATCGGCCTGTTCGCCCAGTCCGGCGCCATCGGCATCGCGCTCCTGTCCCGCCTGCACCGCAGGGGCGGGGGAGTCACCGGAGCCAGCGGCGTCTCCACGTTCGTCTCCGCGGGCAACCGCGCGGACGTCTCCGGGAACGACGTCCTTCAGTACTGGTACGACGACGCGGACACCGACGTCGCCCTCATGTACCTCGAATCGATCGGCAACCCCCGCAAGTTCACCCGCCTCGCCCGCCGCACCGCCGCCGCCAAGCCCCTGGTGGTCGTGCAGGGCGCCCGGCACAGCGGCATCGCGCCGACGGGTCACGCGGTGCGGGCCACCCGCCTCCCGTACGCCACCGTGTCCGCGCTGCTGCGCCAGGCGGGGGTCATCCGGGTCGACACGATCACCGAACTCGTGGACACCGGCCTCCTGTTGGCCCGCCAGCCGCTGCCCGAGGGGCCGCGCGTCGCCATCCTCGGCAACTCGGAGTCGCTCGGCCTCCTTACGTACGACGTGTGCCTCTCCGAAGGACTGCGGCCCAAGCCGCCGCTGGACCTGACGACCGCCGCGTCCGCCGCCGACTTCCGGGCCGCACTGGAGCAGGCGCTGGCCGACGAGAAGACGGACGCCGTCGTGGTCACCGCGATCCCCGCCGTGGGGGAGGGCCCTTCGGAGGACGCGGAACTCGCGGCCGCCCTGAGCGCGGCAGCCGCCACCGGCCCCACGAAGCCGGTGCTCGTCGTCCACGTCGAACTCGGTGGCCTCGCGGAAGCACTCTCCGCCGCGGCCAGCACGGGGCCCAACGCGCCCGACGCCCTGCCCCAGCGCGCCACTTCGGAGACCCCTGGGGGCCCCGAGACGCCGGACGCCCCCGAAGGCAGCCCGCCTCCTGTGGACCGCGCTCCGCGCCTCATCCCCGCCTACCCTGCCGCCGAGCGCGCCGTCCGCGCGCTCTCCCAGGTGGCCAAGTACGCCCAGTGGCGACGCGACGCCGCCACGCCCGGCAAGGTGCCCGAGTACGACGCCGTCGACGAGCAGGGGGCCGCCGAGCTCATCACGGAACTGCTCGCCAAGGAGGGCGACCCGCGAGGCGCGGAGCTCGCCCCGGAGGACGCCCGCGCCCTGCTGTCCCGCTACGGCATCGACGTCCGCAGCACGCTGCCCGCTCCCGGCCCCGACGAGGCCGCGGCGGCCGCGCGCACGCTCGGCTACCCGGTGGCCCTGAAGACGACCGCCCCGCATCTGCGGCACCGCCCCGACCTCGGTGGCGTACGCCTGGACCTGGCCGGCGAAGCAGAGCTGCGGCGCGCCTACGAAGACCTGACCCAGCGGCTCGGCAAGCCCGCCGAACTGCGGCCGGTCGTGCAGTCGATGGCGCCGCGCGGAGTCGACACCGTCGTACGCGCCGTCATAGACCCGGCCGCCGGCGCCGTGCTCTCCTTCGGGCTCGCCGGAGCCGCCTCCGAGCTGCTCGGTGACACCGCGCACCGGCTGATCCCGGTGACCGACAAGGACGCGCAGGCGATCGTGCGGTCCATCAAGACGTCCCCGATCCTCTTCGGCTGGCGCGGCGCGGCCCCCGTGGACACCCCCGCGCTCGAAGAACTGCTGCAGCGCGTGTCCCGCTTGGTCGACGACCACCCCGAGGTCGTCGGCGTCGCCCTCGAACCGGTCGTCGTGGCGGAGCGCGGGCTGACCGTGCTCGGCGCCTCCGTCCGGCTCGCGCCGCCGCCCGCCCGCGACGACCTCGGCCCGCGCACCCTGCCCGCCGCGTACTGAACCACCTCGTAAGAGCCCCTCACGGAGAGTTATCCACAGGGGCATCGGCAGTCTCTTTACGGGCCTTAGGATGGACCACATGGCCAAGACCAGTACGACGACCCAAGGGCTGCGAGCGGCGATCGAGCGCAGCGGTTACTACCCGGCTCTTGTGGCCGAGGCGGTGGAGGCCGCGGTCGGCGGCGAGCCCATCTCGTCGTATCTGGTGCACCAGGAGACCACGTTCGATGCGAACGAGGTGCGTCGTCATGTCACCGTCCTGGTCCTGACCGACAGTCGCTTCATCGTCAGCCACACCGACGAGCAGGCCGCCGACAGCACGTCCCCGACGTCGTACGCGACGACGTCGACGGAGTCCGTGCAGATCGGCCGGATCTCCTCGGTCGTGCTCAGCCGCGTCGTCGCCAATCCGGAGAAGTACGTCCCGGGGTCGCTGCCCCGCGAGGTCGTCCTCACCATCGGCTGGGGCGCCGTGTCCCGCATCGACCTGGAGCCCGCGACCTGCGGCGACCCCAACTGCGAGGCGGACCACGGGTACACGGGCAGCACGACCGCGGACGACCTGAGCCTGCGCGTCAGCGAGGCCGGGGACGGCCCGGAGACCGTGCGCCAGGCCCTCACCTTCGCCCAGTCCCTCTCCGAGGCCATCGCGGACGCGGGCCGCCGATGACGCAGGCCGCCTGGGACGACGTAGAGCCGCTGCCCGTCCACTCCGCTCCCGTCCCGGCGTACGGCACCGGATCCCTCGCGGATCTGCTGCCCACCATCGGCGCCCACCTGGGCGTGCCCGGCTGCACCGCCGGCATCTCCGAGCTGCAGCCGGTCGACCGCGCCTGCGTGTTCCTCATCGACGGCCTGGGCTGGGAGCAGCTCAGGGCGCACCCGGACGAGGCGCCGTTCCTCAGCTCGCTCATACCGTCCTCGCGCGGCGGTACGGGCCGCCCGATCACCGCGGGCTACCCGGCGACCACCGCGACCTCCCTCGCCTCCGTGGGCACGGGCCTGCCCCCTGGCGCGCACGGCCTGCCCGGCTACACCGTGCGCAACCCGGCCACCGGCGAGCTGATGAACCAGCTCCGCTGGAACCCGTGGACGAAGCCGCGGACCTGGCAGCCGTACCCCACGATCTTCCAGCGCGCCCACGAGGCGGGCATTCACACGGCACAGGTGTCCGCGCCGCACTTCGAGACGACCCCCCTCACCAAGATCGCCCTCAGCGGTGGCACGTTCTACGGCCGCCTCTCCGGCGAGGACCGCATGGACCTCGCCGCCGAGCAGCTGGCCGCGGGCGACCGGTCGCTGGTGTACACGTACTACAGCGAGGTCGACGGCAAGGGGCACCGCTTCGGCGTCGACTCCGACCCCTGGCGCGGCCAGCTCATGTACGTCGACCGCCTCGCGCAGCGCCTCGCCGAGCAACTGCCGCCGCGCAGCGCCCTGTACGTCACCGCGGACCACGGCATGGTCGACATCGCCTTCGACGAGCAGTCCCGCATCGACTTCGACGAGGACTGGGAACTGGGCGCGGGCGTCGCCCTGTTGGGCGGCGAGGGCCGCGCCCGCCATGTGTACGCGGTGCCGGGCGCGGCGGCCGACGTGCTCACGGTGTGGCGAGAGGTGCTCGGCGAGCAGTTCTGGATCGCCTCGCGCGACGAGGCGATCGCGGCCGGCTGGTTCGGCCCACAGGTCGATCAACGTGTGTACGACCGGCTCGGCGACGTCATCGCAGCGGCCCGTGACGACGTGGTCCTCATCGCCTCGCGGAACGAGCCGAAGGAATCCCTGATGGTCGGCAACCACGGCTCGATGACTCCGGCGGAACAGCTCGTACCGCTGCTGGAAGTACGCTCCTGAACCCTCCGGCCACCTCGGCCACGCCGACCGCCTCGGCAACCCCCTCACGTCACGCGAAAGGTGCTCAACTTCCCATGCCCGAGCTGGTGTTCTTCTCCGGAACGATGGACTGTGGGAAGTCGACCCTCGCTCTGCAGATCGAGCACAACCGCTCGGCGCGCGGCCTCCAGGGCCTCATCTTCACCCGCGACGACCGGGCGGGGGAGGGCAAGCTCTCCTCCCGCCTCGGCCTGGTCACGGACGCCGTGGAGGTCGCGGACGACCTGGATGTCTACGCGTACGTGGTCGACCATCTCTCGCACGGCGGCCGGGTGGACTACCTGATCGCGGACGAGGCGCAGTTCCTCGCGCCCGAGCAGATCGACCAGCTCGCCCGGGTCGTCGACGAGCTGGAACTCGACGTCTTCGCCTTCGGTATCACGACCGACTTCCGCTCCAAGCTGTTCCCCGGCTCGCAGCGTCTGGTCGAACTCGCCGACCGCGTAGAGGTGTTGCAGGTGGAGGCGCTGTGCTGGTGCGGCGCCCGCGCCACGCACAACGCCCGTACCGTCAACGGCGCGATGGTCGTCGAGGGCGCCCAGGTCGTCGTCGGTGACGTGAACCGGTCGCCGGACGAGATCGGCTACGAGGTGCTGTGCCGGCGGCATCACAGCAGGCGGATGACGAGCGCCACGGCACACGCGGCGGCACTGTCCCCGGACGTGCTGCCGGTCGGCTCCGCCTGAGCGGGACGCAGGCCTCGGGAAACGCCCCGCCTACGCGGCCGGGGGCGCCACCAGCGAGAACTCCGCCCCCTCCGGATCCGCCACCGTGGCCACCCGCCCGTGTGTGCCCTCGCGGGCTGCGGTCACCACGTGGCCGCCCAGGTCGGCGACGCGTTCCACGGCCTCGTCCACGTCCTTGACCGTGAAGTACGTCATCCAGTGCGGGCCCTGGTCGCGGGGCAGGGCGTGGCCGACGCCGTGCACGGAGGCCACGGGGTGGCCCGCCAGGTGCAGGGTCAGGAAGTCGAAGTCGGCGGAGACGACGGCCTCTTCGGAGTATCCGAAGACCGCCTGGTAGAACTTCGCGACGCTCGCGGTCTCCCGCGTCACCAGCTCGTTCCACGCCATCGCGCCCGGCACCCCGGTCACCGCCGAGCCCACGTGCCCGGCGGCCTGCCAGATCCCGAACACCGCGCCCGTGGGGTCGGAGCCGATAGCCATCCGGCCGGCCTCCCCGGCGTCCAGCGGGCCCACGCCCACCGTGCCGCCGCAGTGCCGCACCGTCTCGGCCGTCGCGTCCACGTCGTCCGAGGCGAAGTAGGGGGTCCAGGCGAGCGGCAGGTGGCGGTCGGGCGGCAGTTGGCCGATCCCGGCGACCTCCTTGCCGTCGAGGAGGGCCCGTGCGTACGGGCCGAGCTGCTGTGGGCCGGGCTCGAACTCCCAGCCGAACAGCGCCCCGTAGAACTCCTGGGTCGCGGCCATGCCGTGCACCATCAGGCTCACCCAGCAAGGTGTGCCGGGTGCGCGCCGGGCTGCTGCCTCGGTCATCGTCACTCTCTCCTCGGAACGGGACCCTCGGGGCCCGCGGCTCGGGATCCCATGTGTCAGGTGGCGCCCGTGCCGATGGTGGCACTCGGTGCCGCGCGACGCTCCCTGGCCGCGCCGAAACCATCGGACTCCCCGCTGAGGATGCCCGAAACGGTGTTTCGCATTCGTTTCGGCGCCACGACCCTGCCATGTCCGGTCAATAGACGCTCGGTAGTCGATCGAGCACGCTATACGACCACGAGCGCGCGGGCCAGAGCATGAGCAAGGATGGGCCCATGAATGCCATCATCTCCGCATCCGAACTCGCGAGCGAGTTGACGGGTGAGCGGCCCCCCGTGCTGCTCGACGTCCGCTGGCAGCTCAGCCTCGCCAAGACCGCGGGAGCACCCGCGTTCGACGGCCGTGCCGAGTACGCGGCGGGCCATGTGCCCGGCGCGGTCTACGTCGATCTCGATACGGAACTCGCTGGTCACGCGGGCCCGGGGGACGGCCGACACCCCTTGCCCGAGCTGTCCGCGTTCGGCGCGGCGATGCGCGCCGCCGGCGTCTCGGCGGACCGCGACGTCGTCGTATACGACGGTGGGCAGGGCTGGGCCGCGGCACGCGCCTGGTGGCTGTTGCGCTGGACGGGTCACCCGTCCGTGCGAGTTCTCGACGGTGGGCTTGCCGCCTGGGACGGGCCCCTGGAGACCACGGCCCCGACGCCGCAGCCGGGCACCTTCGAGCCTGCACCCGGTGCCACCGGCCTGCTCGACGCGGACGCCGCCGCGGCCCTGGCCCGCTCCGGCCTGCTCCTCGACGCCCGCGCCGCCGAGCGCTACCGCGGTGACGTGGAGCCCATCGACCGCGTCGGCGGCCACATCCCCGGCGCGGTGTCCGCTCCGACCACGGAGAACGTCGGCGACGACGGCCGCTTCCGGCCGGCCGCCGAGCTCGCGGAGCGCTTCAAGTCCCTTGGTGCGAACGGCGATCCGGGCCAGGTCGGCGTCTACTGCGGCTCGGGCGTCTCGGCCGCGCACGAGATCCTGGCGCTCGCCGTGGCGGGCATCGACGCCCAGCTGTACGTCGGTTCCTGGTCCCAGTGGTCCGCCGACGAGGCGCGCCCGGTGGCCACGGGGCCGGATCCCCAGTAGCCGCCGCCACGCACAGGGGGCCCGCGCCGACTGAACGGCGCGGGCCCCCCGGGGGGTCCAAAGGGTGGGACTGGTGGGGGCGGGGGCGCCACAAACAGCGTAGTTGGGGGCGTGCCGAAGAAGCGTTCGGCCCAAAACCGCACCGCGGCGCGGCGACC